>NZ_JBSXNL010000040.1:0-4639 GCF_056857615.1 Galbibacter sp. L-19 | reverse complement strand
ACTGAGGTATCTCCCAGCCAAAGTGCTTTTGCTATTTGTTCTTTGTAATTACTCGCACTCAACTGATAAAAACACCGATGAAAACGTGCTAAATGTGCTAGTGCTTCTACTTTTAAATTCGCACGCTCTTTGGCTATCTTTAAAGGAATTACTTGCCCTTCTTGACTTACCACGAAGGCATTTCTTAATGTTTCTTTATGAAGTTTGATAACTACTAAAATAGAAACCACTGAAGTTATCACACTTCCAATAATAGAGGCTAGTACAATCCATCTGTTTTGTCCCAATACCTGATAGATATTTTTATAAGGGGTTTTAATTTTCATAAGCCATTATTTTTTTTAATTCGTTAATTCCCAACAAACAGCCTAAACACAAAAGAGGTGGCTCTTTTATAAAGTTTAAATTTGATGAGCACAATAAATCCAATGGTTGCAAGCTCAACAAGTGGTGCAAAAAATTCTGATCCCCAATCAGTTCCAAAAAGGGCATTCCAAAAGTTCCCACTGATCTCTCGATAGAGATTATTCACAAAGACATTCACTAGGAAAAAGGCTGGAACGAGCATGTACACCCCTGCATAAAGCTTAAAATAATTATAGGCTAAGCCTCTAAACTTTTCAAAAACTGACAAACTAATTACCAATGGAAAAAAAGCCTGCATAATCCCCAATAAAAAATAGCGCTCTGCTAAAAACAAAGGATAAATAAACAAGTCCATTAACCACAGGAAGACTGACAGGATAAAGGCCAAAATTTTCATCCCATAGAGTGGCGTTACTAGGGATTCATACAATAACGACAATGCCTTTTTGGCGGCTTCCATTGCGCCCACCTCCCGCTCTATCTCTACATCCTGCAACTGCAAAGGAAGGAGCGCTGGAGCCATATCCTTATAATTACTTTCCACAGCCACTAAAACAGCATCAAAAAAACCGAGTATTTGTGATGAAAAAATCACCAGTAATACAATTGTAAAATTTTTGACCAACTCCCCAGGAGAAAGTCCCCAAGTATAGCCATCGCGGTCTACCACCCCTTCCTGGTATTTTTTAAGTATATTGATTAAAAACAAAAGCACTGCAAATGTTTTTACCCCAGTAATGGTATACCTTGAAAAATCACTGTCTTTAATTACCTGAAAAACAGCATCCACATATTCGAGCCCTATATTTAAAAGAATCCATTGCATCTGTTAATAGTTAGCGATCCTACTGTTAACAGTCGCCTGTAGTTTCCGAAAAGAAATGATTTCTTGGTAGCGTTGCATTTTATTTTCAATCTCTGCCACCATCTCCTTGGATTCTTGTTCTTTCTCCTGTAAGAGCTGCACCCTATCAGCATCCGTCATTTTTAATAAATCGCTCGATAGAATCTGCTCCACATAATCTAGACTCGCTACGGCGTTTATCATAATAGCATCGAAGGAATCAGCTATCCGCCCTACTTCATCAGGTTTGATATAAGGAGAACTTAATACATCACTCAAATCTGATTGCACCATTTCAAATAACCTTTGGTTGTTATTGGTGAGTGCTTTTAAAGCATGAAGTTGTCGAATTACCGAATTGACCTTTTCCAAATTTTCTTTTTGTTTCTTTAGAAAATTAACGGTTTGCATCAATTGCGAGGTTTGTTTTCCAGATTCAATCAGTTGTTTCGCCAAACTGATAAAGTTGGTATTATCATACACAGGCATGCCTTGGCTGTTGCCTGCAGTCGGCAGGTATAAAAAACTCAAGATCAATAACCCCATTGGATAGCATCGTATTTTCTTTTTAGTTTTCATGAGTACATCTATTTTTGATTACATTTTACAAAGCGTTCTATAGCCTCTTCCATCGACCCTAATTGATCATACAACCGCATGATTTCTTCACTTTCATTCCCATCGGTCAAGTAAGCTGCGTACACCGCTGGAGGAACTTCCAACCGAAACACATTGCTCTCCTTTCCTATCTTTATAAAGATCTCGGTGTATTTTCGGTCTCCGGTAAAGTTGTTTTGAAGGGAAGAAAGCTGATTTAAATCATGGGCAGCGAGTTTTAGCCTTTTGATGAGCTCCTCATATCCTTTTTCATTGCGAAGGCTGTAAATGACTTGTGTATTTTCCAAAATACTAGCCGAGGTACTGTTCTTTGGTAATTGATTGATGGATTGCAAAATGATTCCAATAGCACCATTTTGTTTACGAATGGCTTGGTAATAAAATTCCACGCTCTCCAATACATTTTTAAATTTTAGTTGCTTAGCAAACTCATCAAAAAGAATGATTCCTCGTTCGGAACGGTTTCGCCAGATGGTACGCTGTACAGCAGTTTTGATTAATTTAAGCATGACAGAGAGCACCTCTTTATTATCTTTTACTTCATCCAGTTCAAAAATGATAAGGCGCTTGTCTTCGATTCGAAAACTCTGATCTTCATTTTGACTAAAAAGAAAACCGTAGAGACCACCCGCTACATATTCGGATAAGATATGCAAGAATTGATACGGACTGAAGTCTGTTTCTCGAAGCCCGAGATCAGCTAAGATTGTTTCCTTTTGCGCTTTAACAAATTCATACAAACTAGTCAGGGAATGTTGTTTTCGTATTTTTTGATAATAATACAGCAGTACTTTCTTAAGCGCTACTTCTTTACTTTTAGAAGGGGCGGCATCTCCTGCCATAAGCTCAGAGAGAAACACCATCAAATCTTCCAGTCGTTCAGGTGTTAAATCTGCTTCACTAGCTATATAAAAAGGATTGATGCCTAAATTTTTACCTTGTTCATAGCGCAATACCACATGATCCTCAGGATATAATTTGGCAAATTTGGTATAAGAACCACCCAAATCGATGATGACCAGACGAACACCACTTTCAAAATATTGACGTAAGATATTATTAGCTAAAAAGGACTTCCCTTCACCTGTTGGGGCAAAAATGGCAAAGTTCCGTGCTTTGATCCGCTTCTTATGCGTATCCCAGACATCCTTTACGATAGGAATATTAAACTGTCGATCATTAAAGATTATCCCTGTAGCATCTGATTTGTAGTTGGTATTGTTGAGTAGTAAACATAACCCGTGCTTTAAATCCGTGACATACATATCTGCATCTGAAAAATTAGATGAAAAGCAACAGTAACTATTCAGTAGGTAATTCTTTCGTTCTTCTCCCTTTGGATAATAAGGAATGATATCCAGCTCCTTAAAGGCTGTCTTTATTTTAGCGCCTATATTCCTTAGATTTTCAGCCTGCTTTTCCCAATACAACACATTAAGATGCCCACGAATAATCCGGGCATTGTCATCGGCATTGATCTGATCTAAGATGTGCTGGATTTTTCCCAGTACCACTTTGTTTTGTGACCCAAAATTGGAGCTCTTATGAAGTGCTTCAACTTTCTTATCAAGCAACTTGCGCCACTTGTGTTTATCATCCAAGTACAAGATTTGGTTAACCACATGGTTTTCATTAAGAGTAAGCCCTAAACCATCAATAAATCCTTGATGAAATACAAAATCGTCCGTAGTGAATTTATCATTGGTTATACTAGACTGTACACTTTCGCCAAAACACAATTCGCTGTTGACGGCTAGGATATCAAAATAATGTTCCCCACTGTTGATAGGTTGTTTGCTAAGAAGTGTGTCGGTATCAAACCCCGTATTAAATCCATTAAAATAATTATGGGTTAAACTTTCTATTTGTGAAGCCTTAAGCGGTACAATTTCTATTTTTCGACTGTTATTGATAAAAGCAACCGAGTCGTTTACCGAGCCGATAAAACTTTTCGCATTTTCATCTAATTCCTGAACGATATTTTTTGAAACGTTTCTAAAGGGATTGACATATTTTGGATTGTTAAGCGCCTTGTTTTTGGTTAAAATAAAGAACAAAAAACAAGTATGCTCCACATAGCTACGTCCTTTAAAATATGTATGTGTTGCTTTCTCTAAAAATGTTTTATTAGGGAGCTGTTCTGAGGTATAGGCTTTTTTAAGATATACATCCTGTTTATGAACCACCGTTCCTACAGGTAAGGATTTCAATGCTTGAAACCAAGTACCATGTATCTCCTCAAAGCCCTTTTCTGATAATGAATAGATTTCCGGTAAGTTCACTTCATAACCCAAAACTACATTTCCATTGTTGGCAAAAATTATATGGTCTTCAATCGCTACAATTGGCCAGTATGTTGCTATATCAATTTGCTTCATAATCAATTTTGGAATTTCGTTTATGACTCATACGATCAGGAAACACACTCTTTATTTGAAAGCAATTGGGATTCTTGGTAAACCAACTCAAAATGATATACAATACACTATTAAAAATCAAAGTACCCACAACCATCCCAAAACTGAAGGAAAATATAATGACTAACAGGGAAGCCACTATGCAAACCATCTGTACGGCAAATAAGGAAATGGGCAGCCCAAAAATGACCGCCTGTTTCCGAATGTTTTTATAGACTTCGAATCGTTTCATTTATACTACGATGGAGATTAAATAAGTAAATATGCCAACGACAGCGCCAGCAATAAGGACAAAGACCAACACACGAGTAATCCCCTTTTTAAGATCAGCATTCTCTCCGAAGAAATGTCCTGCATTGAATAAGAATCCCACCAAGAATATCACTCCAAGGAT
>NZ_JBSXNL010000039.1:0-106926 GCF_056857615.1 Galbibacter sp. L-19 | reverse complement strand
TGGATAAATCTCAGAACATTGCCCTCCTGGTTGTGGTAAGGCATCAATTAAATGGCACTTCAATTTTAATAATCCCGCTTCAAAAACAGTGAATAATCCCGTTGGCCCTGCTCCTATTATTAGTATATCTGTTTTAATCATGACTTTTAACTTTCCCCATTTACGTTATGGGATTTACAATAACATTTCTAACTTTTTCTTTTTCTATTTTTCCACTAAACTCTTGGTAAATTCGTTTAGTTTCTCAACTTTTTCCTCAAAATTCCCCTTGATGGTTTTTCTATATTCATTTAAGTTCTGAACAAGATCATCGATATTCTCTGGAATCACTTCTTCAAAAAACTGACGTAATCTTTTGGCTGTAGTAGGAGATTTCCCATTAGTAGAAATGGCTATTTTCACATTTCCTTTGGTTACAATCCCCCCCATATAGAAATCGCAATATGGCGGATTATCGGCTACATTTACCAAAATATTTTGTTCCTTACAATCTTTATAAACCTTAACGTTTACTTCTTCTTTATCTGTTGTAGCTATAACAATATGCTTAGCTGTTAAATAATTTTCAGCATACACATCTGTAATCATTTCTACATTATGAGCCTTTGCCTTACTAATAGTTTCTTCTCTAAAGTGTGGCGCCACCATTTGCACTTTTGCATTTGGACTTGACTTTAGTAAAAAAGTAAGCTTCTCTAAAGCAACATTTCCTCCTCCAACAATTAGTATATTAAGGTTATTTACTTTTAAAAAAACTGGATATAATTCATTCCGTTCTCCCGTTTCCATCCTCTTCAATTATACTGTAGCAACTTGGCTACTAATTTCCAATATCTTTTCTCTATGGTTTACCACCTCCCCAATTACAATAATTGCTGGATTGGTAAGTTTTTGTTGCTCAACCACAGTTTCTATAGTAGCTATTGTTCCGATTCCTATTTTTTCTTCTGGTGTTGTTCCACTCTGAATAATAGCAACAGGCACTTCGTGTTTACTTTCATTTTTAAATAAAGTTGTTATTTCTGAAAGCTTACTCATTCCCATTAAAATCACCACAGTTGCAGATGATTTTGAAGCTAAAACAACATCATTTGATAGTTTATGAGCTTTGGTGGTGCCCGTAATTACCCAAAAACTTTCTGAACTTCCTCTTTTTGTCAACGGAATATTTTGATATGCTGGTACTGCCAAAGCAGAAGAAATTCCAGGCACAAAATCAGTTTCAATTCCATGAGCAATTGCATACTCCATTTCTTCAGATCCTCTTCCAAAAACAAAAGGATCGCCTCCTTTTAAACGCACTACATGTCCATGAGCTTTAGCGCTACTTACAATAAGTTCGTTTATTTGTTCTTGTTGGTATGCATAGCATCCTTTTCTTTTTCCCACAAAAATATGCTCCGCATTTGGCGCATGATCCAATAATTGTGGATTCACCAATGCGTCGTATAAAACAACATTGGCAGCTTGTAAAGTTTTCATACCCTTAATAGTAAGCAAATCCGGATCTCCCGGACCTGCCCCTATTAAAGTCAGTTTTGGTTGGTTATTTGTCTGCATTAGCTAATTCTAATCTTCTGAAAGCATCTGCTTTTTTGTAAAAAGCTTGCGCGTCTTCTAAAAACGATTTTGCAAATGTTTCAGATGGTTTATTAATTTTAATTTGATAAACGAGATCATGGAAAGTGGTGTTTAGTGAAATCTTTCCGGGTGCGACAAACACTTCGTCAAACTGATTTATTATCCCCGCTTGGGTATTGGTCTTTTTATTTTCTCCTATTAATAATGCTTTTGCAGTATTTATTAATGAGGTATACGATTGGTAAATACTATCTGCCCATTTTTTCTCTTCTAAAGAAAACTGCGCTTTTTCTATTTTTTCTTCACTTTCAAATAAAAGTGTAGCAACCAAATCTATAACTACTCCAGCACATTCTCCAACTCCTACTTCCTGAACATACGCTTTATCATGCCCCCAATCTACAAAATCATCTTCATTTAAATTATCTGTATCTGATAAAGGTTTTAAAAAATCATAGAAATACATTTGCTCTTTTCTGTCGTAATACGCCAAAAAATCTTCTCCATTTTCTTTATGTTGCTGATAATCATCTAAAATTAAACGCAGTGCCTGAGGTCCTCTTTTTGAAGGAATTTTAATAACTTTATCTGCAAATCTACCTTCTCCATTTCCTACAACACCACCACCTAATAATATTTGAAGCGCAGGAGCTACTAATTTTTCTTTTGTACGAATTGACATCCCTTGAAAACCAATATGCGCCATATTGTGTTGTCCACAAGCATTCATACAGCCACTAATTTTAATAGCAACTTCTCTGTTATCTCTATACTGAGGATACTCTTCTTCTAAAACTTTCTCCAACACTTCTGCAATTCCTGTGCTGCTCGCTATCCCTAAATTACACGTATCTGTACCTGGGCAAGCAGTAATATCTGCAGTAGAATTATACCCTAAATCTGTAAATCCAAGTTCTTTTAACTCTAAATAAAACAGCGGTAATAAATCTGCTTTTACATGACGGATTAAAATATCTTGACGTAAAGTTAAACGTAACTCATCTGCCGCATAACGTTGAATTAAACTTGCTAGTTTTCTAGCTTTATCTGTATAAAAATCGCCTAAACGAACTTTTATTCCGATTGAAAATAAGCCTTCTTGTTTTTGCTGATATACATTAGAGTTTCTCCATTTCTCATATCCATCAACATCTTTTAAATCTACTTTTGGAACCGAAATTGAATCTACTACAGAACGATCAAATTCAAAACCTTCTTCACTTATAGGGTATGAATGATAAGAAAGTGCTAACTTTTCTTCTTCTATTAATTGTAAAAATCCATCTAATCCTACATCTTTAAGTAAGAATTTCATTCTCGCTTTTAAACGTTTTGCACGCTCTCCATGGCGATCAAAAATTCTTAATACACTTTCTATTAAAGGAATAATTTGGTCTGTTGGTATAAACTCATACATTAAATCTGCATGACGAGGCTGTGAGCCTAACCCACCTCCCAACATTACTTTAAAACCTTTTTGACCGTCTTTTACTTTTGCAATAAAACCTAAATCGTGAATATAAGATAAAGCCGAATCCTTATCTGTAGAAGAAAACGACATCTTAAATTTACGTCCCATTTCTTGACAAATAGGGTTTCTCAAGAAAAACTGAAAAGCTGCATGCGCATAAGGAGTAACATCAAAAGGTTCGTTTGGATCGACTCCCGCTTCCGGACTTGCAGTAATATTACGTACCGTATTTCCACAAGCTTCTCTAATTGTTACATCGCTTTGTTCAAGCTCTGCCCATAATTCTGGAGTTCTATCTAAACTTACATAATGAATTTGAATATCCTGACGGGTGGTAATATGTAATCTTCCTCTAGAATATTCATCCGAAACATCACAAATACGTAACAATTGATTCCCAGTAACCTTTCCATAAGGCAACTTTATTCGAACCATTTGCACTCCCTCTTGACGCTGACCATAGACTCCACGAGCCAATCGTAAGCTTCTAAAGCGTTCTTCATCTACTTTCCCTTCTCTAAAAAGTCGAATTTTCTTTTCTAATTCTATAATGTCTCTTTCGACAACGGGATTTTCTATCTCTGTTCTAAAACTTTGCATGTTTTCTATTTTCCGTTATTCATAATTCCTCACAAAGTGAGTTTGTTCGTGGTCTTTTATTTTCCCCATTTAATTCGCTCCCAAAGGCGCTCATGAAAAAAATACAGTGTCATTTTAGTTACTAACTCTATAAACCCAATTGATAATGCTAATTCTATAGTTCCGGTAACAAACCAAGATATTAATATAGTATCTAATGTTCCAACAACCCTCCAGCTTATCGATTTTGCTATACTTCTACTTAGTTTATCACTCGAAACTTTATCTTTATCTGTAATCTCCGAACGCCCTTTAAAGCTATTTCCTTGTAATACTTTATCTAAAATCATCGTCAATCTTTCTTATTACTCTAGTTAATCGATAGGTTAATAGAATTTAAAAGCGAAAGTAATACATAATTCGAGAAATCCCAACGTTTTTGGGTATTTTTAACTAAAGAATATCAAATCCTTAAAAAAAGGCACAAAAAAAAGGCTACATTAAATTGTAACCTTTAGTAATTATTTATTTATTAAGGACTTGAGTTTGTATTTATCTCAAAGCCTGTTTCAAATCTTCAATAATATCTTCTACATTTTCTAATCCTACAGATACACGAACCAATCCATCCGAAATTCCAACTTCCAATCTGTCTTCTTCAGATAATTTACTGTGTGTGGTAGACGCAGGATGTGTTACAATGGTTCTAGTATCTCCCAAGTTAGCAGATAGCGAACACATTTTTATAGCGTTTAAGAATTCTCTTCCTGCTTCTACACCGCCTTTAATCTCAAAAGCTACAATGCTTCCTCCTTGTTTCATTTGTTTTTTTGCCACTTCGTATTGGGGATGCGACTTTAAAAAAGGGTATTTTACAAAATTAACATTGGAATGCGACTCTAAAAATTCTGCTACTTTTAAAGCATTTTCACAATGGCGATCCACACGAACTGCTAAAGTTTCCAAACTTTTTGAAAGCACCCAAGCATTAAAAGGAGATAAGGCTGGCCCCGTATTTCTTGAAAATAGATAAATTTCTCTTATTAAATCTTTTGGTCCTACGGCAACTCCTCCTAAAACACGCCCTTGTCCATCTATTAATTTGGTAGCAGAATGCACCACAATATGCGCTCCAAAATCAATTGGCTTTTGTAAATAGGGAGTTGCAAAACAGTTATCTATTATCAATATTAAATTATGCTTTTTTGCTATTTCTCCTAAAAATTCTAAGTCCAGTACATCTACAGCAGGATTTGTAGGTGTTTCTGCAAAAAGAATTTTTGTATTTGGCTGAATCAATTTTTCAATTGAAGCAACTTCATCCACCTTAAAATAAGAAGTTTCTATATTCCACTTAGGAAGAAACTTAGTAAATAAAGCATGCGTAGAACCAAATACAGAACGTGCAGAAACCACATGATCTCCACTATTTAATAATGCTGCAAAGGTTGAAAACACAGCCGACATCCCTGTAGCAAATGCATAACCTGCTTCTGCTCCTTCCATTTTACAGATTTTATCTACAAATTCTGTAGTATTCGGATTTGTAAAACGACTGTATAAATTGCGGTCTTTTTCTTCTGCAAAAGACGCTCTCATATCTTCAGCATCTTCAAATACAAAACTAGAAGATAAGTACAAAGGTGCTGAATGCTCTAAAAATTCGGTTCGTTCTATCTGTGTTCGGATTGCCTCCGTTTCAAAATGCTTTTTACTCATAATATATGTTTAAAGTTGAAAAGTTGATGGTTTTAAAGTTCAACTCTTCCCTGTGTTTTGTTGTTTGTTTGTTTGTTTGTTAATTGTTAATAGTTATTCGTTAATTGTTAATTGTTAATTGTTATTAGTTGAAAGTTGTTAGTCGTTAATTGTATAACTTAACTTATTGCAATAATTCAATCTTTCAATCTTTCAATCTTTCAATTCTTCAATTCTTCAATTCTTTACTTTCAACTTTTTAACTCTCCATCTAACCTACCCTCTTTCGGCTAATTTAAGAATATCTCCAAAAACACCTCTAGCGGTAACTGCTGCTCCTGCTCCTGCTCCTTGAATTACAATTGGCCGGTCTCCGTAAGATTCTGTATAAATTTCAAAAATAGAATCAGCCCCTTTTACTTGTCCTAAAACACTGTCTGCTGGGACAGACACCAACTTAACATCTAAAATTCCTTTATCTTGCTGCAAATCTCCATGTAAATCTCCAACATAACGAAGTACATTTCCTTCTTCTTGATTATCTTTAATTTCTTGGTATGGAGCGTTAAACGCCTCTAAACTCTGTAAAAATTCTGGCACTTCTTTATCTCTTAATCCATCGGGCACTAAATTCTGAATATTTACATCTTCAAATTCATTTTTCAAATCCAATTCACGAGCTAAAATTAATAACTTCCTACCAACATCGTTTCCGTTAAGGTCTTCTCTTGGGTCTGGCTCTGTAAATCCTTTATCAATAGTATCTTTTAGAATCTCATTAAAAGTTTTTTCTTCTGAAGAAAATTGATTGAATAAATAACTTAAAGTTCCAGAAAATACACCTCTAATTCTAGTGATATTTTCTCCTGATAAATGTAAAATACGAATTGTATCAATTAAAGGAAGTCCAGCTCCAACATTAGTTTCATATAAATATTGCTTCTGATTTTTATCAAGTAAACTTCTCAACTCTTTATAAAATTTAAAATCGAGGGTATTTGCAATTTTGTTAGACGACACTAAATCAAAGCCATTTTCCACCAAAGTGGTATAATTTGCAACAAAATCTTTACTTGCCGTATTATCTATAGCAATTAAATTTTCTAGATGATTTGCTTTCGTAAATGCAATTACATCTTTAATAGTTGCAGGTTGGTTACTATTCTCTATTTCTTTTTTCCAATCTGAATTAATGCCTTCTTTTGAAAGTACTAATTTTCTTGAATTAGAAACTGCAAAAATATTCAGTTTTAAATGTTTACGCTCTTCTATATTAGCTGCTGAAGTAAGAATTTGATCGATTAAAGTTCCTCCTACCAATCCATGTCCGAAAATAGCGATGTTTATTTTCTTACAGATTTCAAAAATCTCTCCATGAATAACATTTAATGCTTTATGAAGTTCAGATTTTTTAACTACTAAACTCACATTTTTCCCTGTTACCGTATTATTAAAAAGGATAGGAATTACCTGGTTTTTAATCAACGCATTATAAGGCTTATGGAACGTACTCAAATCTTGACCTATGATAGAAATTACAGAAACATCATCTACCACAGAAATTTTATTAACGTCTTTAGAGTAAAAATCATTTTCAAATTCTTTTTCCAAAGAAATCATAGCTTCGGTAGCATCTTTTGCATTTACTACCAAACCAATTCCACGCTCGGAAGACCCTTGTGAAATAATACTTACACTGATGTCTTTTTTCCCTAGAGCATTAAAAATTCTAGCATCTACTCCTGCTTTTCCTAATAGTCCGCGTCCTTCTAAATTTACTAAGGCTACGTTTTCTAAAACTGAAAGTGATTTTATTCCTTCCTTTTTAGGATTAGCAGTAATAAGCGTTCCTTTATTATCGTGATTAAAAGTATTTAAAATTCGAAGTGGAATATTTTTCTCTATTAGCGGAATAATTGTTTTTGCATGTAAAATAGTAGCACCAAAATTTGCTAGCTCATTAGCCTCATTAAACGACAATTCTTCGATGCGTTGTGCACTTGGCACCAAGTCTGGATTGGCAGTAAAAATACCATCTACATGCGTAAAACTTTGCAATTCTCCAGCATCTAAAAAATTAGCCAGTAAAGAAGCAGTATAATTACTTCCATTTCTTCCTAAAGTAGTGGTTTCGTTATTTTTATTAGAGCCAATAAATCCAGTAACAATATTAACGGTTGTTCCATTATGTTTTGCAAAATGCTTTAAAACATTTTCTTTTGAAATTTTTTCTAAGGGTTGTGCGTCACCAAATTTCTCATCTGTTTTTATAAGCTCCCGAGAGTCTGTAAAATTGGCATTGACTCCTTTTTCTTTTAAAATATTGGTGATTAATTTAGCAGAAATAATTTCGCCTTGTGCTAAAACCTCATCTTTAATTTTTACACTATAATCTCCAAGCAAACTCACTCCCGAGAACAGTTTTTCTAATCTATCAAACTCAGCAGATAAATTGGCATTTTTATAATCTTCTGTTTGATATTTCTTAAAGGCATCAAATAAATGCTCGTAATCCTGCCCATCTGCCGCCGTTTCCAAAATACTCTCCAACTCATTGGTTGCGTTATTCCTAGCAGAAACTACTACGGTGATTTTCTCTCCTTCTTTTACCTTGTTTTCAATTATTTCAACTACATTATTGATTCCTTTACCATTGGCCAAGGATTTCCCTCCAAACTTTAATACTTTCATCTTATTATCTTTAAGAGCAGATTCAAAAATGCCCCCTATTATTTTTTCTAATTGTTCATATTCTATCAAAAATGCATCGTGCCCGTGTACCGAAACTACTTCTCCATAGCGCACACGGTCGCTAGATTGCGCCAATTGCTTATACGTTTCTCTATTCTCTTCAGCAGTAAAAAACAAATCTGAGCTCACCCCTACAATATGTACATTAGCATCTATAGCTTCTAATACACTAAAATGCTCTGGTCTTCCTCGGGTAACATCAATAGTTTTTAGTAACTGATTCATTAATTTATAAGCCGAAAGCTGAAATCGCTCTTGAAGTTTATTTCCATGATGCAACAACCAACTTTCCACATTAAACACTTGCAATTCTTCATTAGTGCTTCGTTGGAAACGCGATTTAAAAGATTCTGGCGTTCGGTAACACAACATAGCGTGCATTCGAGCATCGTGGACAGGATTTTTAGAATTCACCAAAAATTGCTCCTGAATTTGGCAATTTGCAATAAGCCAATCTGTCGACTTCCAATCGGTTGCCACAGGAATAAAATGTTCGGTAATAGCAGGTTTTAACGCCACCATTTCCCATGCAATTCCGCCACCTAAAGAACCTCCAATCAAGGCATATAATTCATCTATTTTTAAGACTTCAAGACCTAACAAAAAGATGTTTGCCACATCTCTAGCCACAAAATCTTTATAATTATCGATCACAAAACCATCATAACCATTCCCTGGAATATTAAATGATAATACCGTATAATTATTTGTATCAATAGCTTTTCCGTCTCCTATTAAATCTTTCCACCAACCGTTCTCTCCGCTAACATCAGAATTCCCTGTAAGTGCATGATTCACCATTACAATAGGCGCTGTATGTAATGGCTTACCAAACAATTGGTATGATAAATTTAAATCTTGCGTAACTCCGCTAAGCGTTGTGTACTGATTGAGTGTAATATGTAACAATTCGTTTTTCAACGTTTTATGCTTTTATCTGTTTAAATGCTTCTTTTAAATCCGACTTTAAGTCTTCTATATCTTCTAATCCTACTGAAAGTCTAATTAAATCTGTAGTTACTCCAGCCGCTAACTGCTCCTCTTCATTTAACTGCTGATGCGTTGTACTTGAAGGATGAATAATTAGCGATTTTGTATCGCCAATATTAGCAAGTAGGGAAAATATTTTTGTGTTATCTGCTACTTTTTTAGCCGATTCAAAACCTCCCTTAACTCCAAAAGTTACGAGTCCGCTTTGTCCTTCTGGAAGATACACTTCTGCTAATTTTTTATATTTATTATTTTCAAGCCCAGGATAATTTACCCAAGTTACTGCTGCTTGTTTTTCTAACCATTGCGCTAATTCCAATGCATTTTCGCTATGTTTCTTTATTCTTAAAGGAAGTGTTTCTAATCCTTGTAAAATTTGAAATGCATTTAACGGACTCAACGCGCCTCCAAAATCCCTCAAACCTTCTATTCTTACTTTTGCTATAAAAGCAGCCTCTTTTAATACATCATGATAAATTAACCCATGATAACTTGGAGAAGGCTCTGTAAATTCTGGAAATTTACCATTCCCCCAATTAAAAGTACCCGCATCTACAATAACTCCACCAAGTGAAGTTCCATTACCGCAGATATATTTAGTTAGCGAATGAATAACAATATTTGCTCCATGCTCAATAGGTTTTACCAAATAAGAAGTAGCCACTGTATTATCTACTATTAATGGCAGTGCTACTTTTTTTGCTTCCGTAGAAATCGATTTAATATCTAACACGTCCAATTTTGGATTCCCCAAAGATTCTATAAAAAAAGCTCGTGTATTCTCTTGTACGGCATTTGTAAAATTTGCCGCATCATCTGGGTCTACAAATGTGGTTGTAATACCTAACCTAGGAAGTGTGTTGCTCAATAAATTATACGTTCCTCCATACAAGCTACTAGAAGCTACAATATGGTCTCCCGCCTTTAACAACACCAACAAAGCAGTAGAAATAGCCGCCGTTCCTGAGGCTGTTACCACAGAGGCAATCCCACCATCTAAAGCAGCCAAACGTTGCTCCAACACATCGTTTGTTGGGTTGTTTAACCTCGTGTAAATATATCCAGCCTCTGATAAGTTGAATAAATTTGCAGCATGGTCTGTGTTATTAAAAACATAAGAAGACGTTTGGTATATCGGCACAGCTCTTGTACCACCATTTGCTTTTACATCATGCCCAGCATGAAGTGCATCCGTTGAAAATTTTTGTTTACTCATTTCTTTTAAAATTTAATTTGTACCACTTAAAATAGTACTGTTAAGGTGTTAACAAGAAAAGCGTAAACGCGTAAGAATTAAATTCTTGTTATCTATCCACTTACGTGGTAGAATGTAGCACCTTCTCAATCTGAGTTTCCTCGAGACAAAGGGTTGCTAAGGCATCTTCAGGTCTATTCCTTCCGCCTTTCTTGATAACATCTACAAAATGTATTTGAACTACTTCCCCACATTGTGGGATTAACTTTAATCTCGCCTCATAATATTAATGAAGCTTTATATCTTCTACTTCGGGAGCAAATCCACAAAGCAATCAAATGAAACAATTTTACTCGTTTCGACGCAGAACGTCTTGAAATTAAACCCTCTATGAAGGATTCAAAGATTCAGAAAATATATTCATTTTTCCAAATCATCACTAAAAAATCTATTTATAACGAAAAGCTCTCTTTTACTTTATCTATAAAGTCCAACTTTTCCCATGTAAAAAGCTCAACTTCCCTTTCAATTCTACCGTTGTATGGAGATTCAAAAACCTTTGTAACTGTACGAGGTTGTTTTCCCATATGCCCATATGCAGCAGACTCTAAGTATATTGGATTGCGCAATTTTAAACGCTCTTCAATTGCAAACGGACGCATATCGAACAACTGAGCTACTTTTTTGGCTATCTCCCCATCACTCAATCCTACTTTAGAAGTACCATACGTATTTACAAAAATAGAAGTCGGCTCTACCACGCCAATAGCATAACTTACCTGTACTAAAACCTCATCTGCAACTCCTGCTGCCACCAAGTTTTTAGCAATATGGCGAGAAGCATATGCTGCACTACGGTCTACTTTACTTGGATCTTTTCCACTAAAAGCACCGCCTCCATGAGCTCCTTTACCACCGTAAGTATCTACAATAATTTTTCTTCCTGTAAGTCCGCTATCTCCATGAGGACCACCAATTACAAATTTTCCGGTTGGATTGATATGATATTTAATAGTATCATTAAACAACTCCTGAACATATTTTGGCAACTGCTTAACTACTCTTGGAATTAAGATTTCTAAAATATCTTTCTTAATTTGAGTTAGCATCTTCTCATCGTCAGCATCAAATTGATCGTGCTGCGTAGAAAGTACAATGGTATCTATTCTTTGCGGCACATTATCATCTGAATACTCAATAGTAACCTGTGCTTTTGCATCTGGACGTAAATAGGTAATCTCCTTTTCTTCCCGACGCAAATCTGCAAGTCCCATTAATAATTTGTGAGAAATATCTAACGCCAAAGGCATATAGTTTTCGGTTTCATTGGTAGCATACCCAAACATCATCCCTTGGTCTCCAGCACCCTGCTCCTCTTTCGATGCCCTGTCTACCCCTTGGTTAATGTCTTGAGACTGCTCATGAATTAACGAAATAACTCCACAAGAATCTCCACTAAATTGATACGCTCCTTTAGTGTATCCAATTTTATTAATAACCTCACGTGCAATAGACTGTACGTCTAAATACGTAGCGCTTTTTACCTCTCCGGCAAGCACTACTTGCCCAGTAGTTACTAAAGTTTCGCAAGCAACTTTACTCTCTGGATCAAAAGCCAAAAAGTTGTCTAAAAGCGCATCGCTTATTTGATCTGCAATTTTATCTGGATGTCCTTCACTAACAGACTCCGATGTAAATAAATATGCCATAATGTAATTTCTAAACTTCTAAATGGGAAAGAATTTTGACAGGTGCGTCTAAAGGAGTTCATCACTGCTTTAGCTCTTTTTTTACGAGGTGGCAATCAGTCAAATCTTTCCTCAAAATTCTGGGTACAAATGTAAGAATAAGATTGAAACTGAAAAATGTTTAACACTTTTTTATTTGGAGCCCTTTTTTAATTTCTTATTCCCTTTCGCTGTTACCCGCTTTTGCTACTACATGGTAGTTAGCGCAATCGGGGCTAGCAGCAATCGTTTGCGTCTCTTTAAATAATTTATTTTTCTCATTGTAAAGAAAATTATTTTTTATCAAAGCGGCTTATTCTTGTATCTTTACCAAAGTTATTTATCAATATAAAAAAATAGACCCCATGCACGTTGCAATTGCAGGTAATATAGGCGCAGGAAAAACTACATTAACAAGATTACTCTCTAAACATTTCAAATGGGAAGCTCATTTTGAAGATGTGGTAGACAACCCGTATTTAGACGATTTCTACACACAAATGGAGCGTTGGAGTTTTAACTTGCAAATCTATTTCTTAAATAGTCGTTTTAGACAAATTCTAGAAATTCGCGAAAGCGGAAAAAAAATTATTCAAGACAGAACAATATATGAAGATGCCTATATTTTTGCTCCCAATTTACATTCCATGGGCTTGATGACTAATAGGGATTTTAAAAATTACTCTTCTCTTTTTCAATTAATGGAAAGCCTAGTACAATCTCCAGATTTATTAATTTATTTAAGAAGTTCTATTCCTAACTTGGTAAATCAAATTCATAAAAGAGGAAGAGAATATGAAAACTCTATTTCTATTGACTATCTAAGTAGATTAAATGAACGCTACGAAGCATTTATTCATCAATACGACAAAGGAAAACTACTAATTATAGATGTTGACAAGTATAACTTTGTAGACAATCCAGAAGATTTAGGAGAAATTATCAATAAAATTGACGCTGAGATCAACGGACTCTTTTAAAGACTTTTTCTCAGCAGAAACTTTAGCATCTAATTCTCCCTTGGGAGTAGTGAGTGAGTAAAAATAAAGAAGCTAAAAATATTAATTATAATATTTTTAGCTTCTCAAAACTACCCCAAGTTACTCGCATCCTACTCAAACTACGAGCAACAGTTCAGTGTAAATTTAATTATATTTTTTTGATTTACAATAGATTACAATTAAAAAATATAGTTTTCAACTACCTCGAAGCAAGTCCACGAGGTATTCAAATTACTTTTCTTTTAAATCCCTCACTTGTTGTTCTATTTCTTCTGGAGTTCCTTCAATAATTTTTTCTTCAGTAACAATTTTACCATTTACTGTTTTAGTGGTAGTTATTACCGCTTTTGCTGGTTCTAAATCCGCACTCCCAACATTTACACGAATCTCCTTTTGGATAACCTCTTTAGACGTCATTATAACTTCCGAAGAGTGCCCGCCTAAAATAGGCGCAATTACCAATCCTACTAAACAAGTAAGTTTAATTAAAATATTCATGGAAGGTCCAGAAGTATCTTTAAATGGATCTCCAACTGTATCTCCAGTAACAGCCGCTTTATGAGCATCTGATCCTTTGTACGTCATCTCTCCATTTATTTCTACCCCAGCCTCAAAAGATTTTTTTGCATTGTCCCAAGCACCACCTGCATTATTTTGAAAAATTGCCCACATTACACCAGACACACAAACTCCAGCCATATATCCACCTAAAGGTTCTGCACCAAATACCAACCCTATTACAATAGGAGTTATAATGGTTAATAACCCAGGTAATAACATTTCTTTTAGAGCAGCCTTAGTAGAAATTTCAACACATTTGCTATAATCTGGTCTTCCCGTTCCTTCTAAAATACCTGGAATTTCTCTAAACTGCCTCCTTACTTCTTGCACCATTTCCATAGCTGCTTTCCCTACAGACTTCATTGCTAAAGCGGAAAAAACAACAGGAATCATTCCCCCAACAAATAAGGCAGCTAAAACATCTGCTTTAAAAATATTAATTCCGTCAATTCCAGTAAAAGTAACATAAGCTGCAAATAATGCCAAGGCAGTTAAAGCTGCCGAAGCAATAGCAAACCCCTTCCCAACGGCAGCCGTTGTATTTCCTACAGAATCTAATATATCGGTACGCTCTCGTACTTCTGGCTCTAATTCACTCATTTCTGCAATCCCACCAGCATTATCGGCAATTGGCCCAAAGGCATCTATTGCTAATTGCATTGCCGTAGTTGCCATCATTGCCGAAGCCGCAATTGCAACTCCATAAAATCCTGCAAATTCATAAGACCCATAAATAGCTGCTGCAAATAATAACACCGACCAAAACGTAGACATCATCCCTACAGCGAGTCCTGCTATAATATTTGTCCCCGCCCCTGTAGAACTATTTTGAACTATATCTAGTACTGGTTTTTTTCCTAGACTTGTATAATAAGAGGTTACATAAGAAATAAGTGCCCCAACTGCCAATCCAATACAAGCCGACCAAAAAACATTTATAGATGGGATAGCCACGGTATAATCGTTTCCAAAGAATTTCATATCCATTGTCTCAGGAAGCATAAAATCTATTAAAAAATAGCTTGCTAGCAACATCAAAAAAATAGCTGTCCAATTACCAGTATCAAGCGCTTTTTGAACTTGCGGTTCTCTAGCATCATTATTAACTATTTTTACTAAGAAAGTACCTATTATAGAAGCTAAAATTCCAATTCCTGCAATTACTAACGGCAAAAGAATTGGTCCCATATTATTAAAATCATCCGTAAAAGGAGCACTAATACTCATGTCTCGAATAACATAATTTCCTAAAACCATAGCCGCTAAAACTGTAGCTACATAAGACCCAAATAAATCGGCTCCCATTCCTGCTACATCTCCTACATTATCTCCTACGTTATCTGCTATAGTTGCTGGATTTCTAGGATCATCTTCTGGAATTCCCGCTTCTACTTTCCCCACTAAATCTGCTCCTACATCTGCTGCTTTGGTATAAATACCTCCTCCAACACGAGCAAATAACGCAATCGATTCTGCTCCTAAAGAAAAGCCTGCAAGCGCTTCTAAAACAACCGTCATATTTTCATAAAAAGACCCTGCTCCATCTAAAAACTGACCCGTAAAGATTAAAAAGAACAAACTGAGTCCTAAAACTGCTAATCCTGCCACTCCTAGTCCCATTACGGTACCCCCGCCAAAAGAAACCTGTAATGCTTGCGGCAAGCTAGTTTTTGCAGCTTCTGTTGTTCTAGTATTTGCTTCTGTAGCAATTCTCATCCCTATATTTCCTGCTAAGGCAGAAAAAATAGCTCCAATTACAAAAGCAGGAACAATCATCCAACTTGTAGTGTCTACCACTAAAGAAATTCCGAATAAAGCGACTGAGGCGATAATAACAAAAATTAATAGCAGTCTATATTCAGCATTTAAAAAGGCAAGCGCACCTTCTTGGATACTTTTAGAGATAGATTTCATTTTTTCATTTCCTGCAGGTTGGCGCTTCACCCAAACAGCTTTTATCCCCATAAAAATAAGGCCAAGAATGGCCATAAGGATAGGTACATAAATAATATTGGATTCCATATTTATAAGTTAGTTAGTAATTATGTTCTTATAAATGTAAGGAAATCAATAGAATAAAAAAAGCAACAACTTTGCAGTTGTTGCTTTTAATATCTTAAAATAAGATTATTTTTAGTCGATACTAACTTCTTCTCTAGGAACGTCGCTATCTTGAAAACGGTTGATACATTTAGCAACGATATCTTTTGCGTCTTCTAAAGCTCCCCATCCTCCGATAGAAACTTTCTTTTTCTCTAAGTCTTTATATACTTGAAAGAAGTGTTCGATTTCTTTTATTAAATGTGGATTCAATTCGCTTAAATCATTTACACGATTCCAAATTGGATCTGAAACTGGCACACAAATTACTTTCTCATCTGGTCCTTTTTCATCTTCCATATGGAAAACTCCAATTGGTTTTACCTCCATAACACAACCAGGGAAGGTTGGCTCTGTAACCAAGACTAAAACATCTAAAGGATCTCCATCTAACGCTAGTGTTTCAGGAATAAAACCATAATCAGCAGGATACATCATTGAAGAGAAAATCATACGATCGTAACGTATTTTTTTCAATTTAAAATCGTACTCGTATTTGTTTCTACTTCCCTTAGGAATTTCGATTAAAACATCGAAAGTCTTTATTTGATCTGAACTCATCTATTTTTAAATTATAAATTTTGAATTCAGATAATGAACTCAAAACTCGTTATATATTCTTTAAAATGGAGTGCAAAAGTAATGAAAACCAATATTAAAAGCAACAAAAGAAATGTATAGTTCTGTGAACATTATTTTTAGGGTTAAAATCCAATTTAGCTCGTTTTGAGTGGGTTTCTCTTTATTTATAACTAATGTAAGCGCATACTAGTTTCATAAATTCAACTTACTTAAAATTAAGTTAGTCTTTTTGATACACAACTTTTACTCATACAAAACTACCTTCCTATAAACTTTTCTAAACTATTTTTAGTATTAAAATCTAGCTATAACTCAATATTTGAAATGTTATTTATATTCCATTTTTCTTCTTTGTAGTTATAATATATCTCTCCCTCAATTAAAACTCCTTCGATTGGACTTCTAAATACAAAAGAAGCCTTTTTCTCTTGACAATTAATATCATTAAAAAGAATATATATTTTGTGAGAAATACTAGATAGTGAATCAACAAGTTTGATATCTACATCATTATATTTTAATCCATTCAAACTATTATTAAATTTATTTCTATTGAGGTAAATAGGTCGCCGATCATTTAATTCAAGATGTAAATATTGGTTTACTTCAGAATTTTTTAAAATAGAAAAAAGGAGTTCTTGTTTTTCTATATTTGAAAAACAAATAATTTTTACTTTTTCAACATTACTATCTATTTTATTCCTTTTATTAAAATTACAAGAAGATAGTAATATGCAAACATTAATAAAAAATATCTTGATTAAACTCATTACTTTTTATTTAAGATTAACATGGCATTGGTTGAGTGTACATCTTGGCCGTATACTGCAAGTTCAAAGAGAATACCTTCTTCACCAGGATAGTCTATACCATCCATATTATCTCCATAATGAACATATTCATGTAATATTGTAGTACCAATATAAAATAGCCAGGCATCTTCTATGCCTTGGTCATTTATATTCTGCTCTAAAGCTCTTACATAATCTATATCTAAGTAAATATCATCTGGGGTATTTACACTAAATGCTCCTGTTGTTTTATGACTTGTATTGAGTGCAAAATTATTAAGCTGAACAATATTTAGTGTCGGCCCATGATTCCATTTCAAATCCTCTTTTATTTGTTCAGCTGACAAACCTGTTATATTTTTAATTGCATTTACAATTTTAGGATTATCACCTACTTTTGGTAATTGATTTTTTAAATACTCAGTTAATTTCGGGTATATGTTTTGGTAATTACTTCCTTTAGGATATTTAATTAAAGGAGAAAAGGAAACAACATATTCTTCATTTATCATTGCATCCATAGCTTCCAATGCAAACTCTCTGGCTTGGCTAGTAGCCTTTAATGTTGTTGGATTAGTATTTTCAGTTAGATATCTTAATAACTGTACACTCTCAACAGGATGACTATTTAACCAAGAGTATCTATAATAATTTAAACCTCTATCTAATAAATAATAAATTTTAAATGCTAAACTGCTCTCTACTTCTAAAGCTGTAGCAGGGCCAAGCGGAGTGTCTATGACTCCAGATTGATTAACCGGATCTCCTCCCCCCTGAGGATTACCAGGAAAAGATGGGTCTCCAGGATCAGAGCCACCTCCAGCACCTCCTCCGCCAGAAGAAGTAATTGGGCAATTTACGTCTATAACAAGTGTAACTTCGCATCTTCCTGGAAAATGGCAGGTCGATCCATCCGTATATAAAAACCATCTACGTTCTGGGGTGTAATGATACATATCTATATTCATCATACACCCATTACTATATATTATTTTAGAAGATAAATTCTTGTTATCTTTATCAAATATAGGATTGTAATTCAAATCGAAAACAGCCCTAGCTGTATATGCGTTTTCATCACCTTTTATATAATTTAATAAATCATATTCATATCTAACAATGTATTCTTCTATAAGTTCACCACCTTTTCTCCTAATAATATAATTATCAAATGTATATTTTGGTTGATTAGGGTTCAATATTTCAAATGTGTATGATACATAATTATTAGCCTCAGAAACTTTTATGACTTTATCTGTAAGTATGTTATAATCATATAGCAAACTATCATTCTTACTAATCAGATGCTCCTTTTTATTAAACTTACTTTCTATATCTACTGCTAATTCATGATATATTGAGTCTGTTTTAAACTCTTCATAGCTTACCTCAGTGATATTAAAATCACTTCCTGAATCAACACTACTGTTATCTATAATGATTTCTTCCTTTTCGCATCCAAAAAAGATAACTAATAAAAGTAAAAAAAATAGTGATTTAAGCAAAATTTTTAAGGGGGGGGGGGGATAGAGGGTAGTTTTCTCATGGTTCAAGATTTTAGCTAAACGTTGATATTTTCTCAAATATAAAACATATATTCGATAACAACAAGATAAAAAGGAAATATAATCGACAAAAAGCAGTTTTAAACACCAAAAAACCACTACGTGGATTAAAACACAAACTCCAAATTCCCAGTAATTGAGAAAGGACGGGCATCTGGAATATCTAAGTAATTCCCTCGGAAGTTAAAATCGATGCGGATAATTTTAAAGATATTGGCTATTCCAAAAGAGTATTCGTAATACACCTCATCTGTTGGGGCACGAAGAATTGCACCTGCGGGTGCGCTTAAAGCAATATTTGCATCAGAAATCTCTCCCCAAACAGCTCTTAAACCAACAATTTCTCGTAGATCTAATTTTTTAAGAAATGGAATTTTTGAAAATAAACGACCATTAAAATTATGTTCTATCTGCCCAGACACATACGTATCGGTTACAAATTCGTAGAAATTAAGGTTAGGAAAGGTATTAAATATAGAAAAATACGTTTGGTTACCAGGAATTGGGCTTAATAAACTCAACGGAACTTCCCCAAAAGTTTTCCCAGCTTCTACTGTGGTTATAGTACGACCTATACCGCCTAATTGAAATGGTTGACGGTAATAAAACTGAAGTTTCTCGTAATTAAAATCACTCTCTAAAAAGCCTTTTAGGCCTGCTGTATATACCAAATATAAACGTGCAAAATTACTGTTTACATTACTTCTCTCTACTCCATAGCCTGTAGTTTTTCTTCCTGGGGTAAAATCAAGAGAAACATTAACATCATACTGCTTGGTCTCACTAGAGATTCCTCCTGGAGCGTCTGGATCTACATAATCTAAATTAAAATCTTCTGGTAAAGCAGAACGCAAGGTTCTAAAATTGGTTTCTGTTTTTAAAACTAAATTTTTTACAGGCTCATATTCTATTCCGAAAGTAGTAAGATTTAAATCGGTTAACGTATTATTACTTCCTGCGGTAAAAATTGCTGAAGAAGCAAAACTTCTTCCTAAAACATCGGAAGAAGATGTTAAACTTGTTCCGAGTTGCTCTACATCTCTTCTAGTCCCACCAGAGATTATGAGTCGGTTTTTTCTATCTAAAAGCCACTTTCCTGAAAACCCGTATTTAAACTTTTTATCTTTAAAACCGTAGGCTGTATACCCTTGCAATCGCCATGGGTCGTTTGGTCCGAAGTACGTTCTTCCTCCTGCCCTCAGGCGTATTCCTTCTGCTTCGTTATACCCAAAACTGGAATATATAGGTCCGAAATCCAGATTAAGTTTTGGTATTTCTACATATCCAGAAACTAAAATGGTTGTTAAATCGTATAAACGTTTAAATTTTGGAACTGTTTTTAAGGTGTCTAACATTTTGTAAACTCCCTTTTCGTCATCATTTAAACTTTCTAAACGATTTTGATCCCAAAAAGTACTATCTCGATTATAAATTAATTCATTATATGGATCTACCCGTTTATTATAAAAACTTTTAGGTTTCTCTTTATCAAACTCATAATTATTGTAAACAGTAGTTCTTTTTCCGTATAGTCCACGAGACTCTTCCTTTTTACGCAAACTAAAATCGCTCAATAAATAATCTCTTTTCAGCAGAAAAACAGAGTCGCTTAACACCTCAAACTCTTGTTCAATATAAAGCTCCTTCACCCAGTTTACATTGGCGCTTTTTGAGACTTGCATATTTATATCTTTTACTGCAAATGTGGTATCGTTTACCCAAAAATTCCCTTTAAAGGTCATTTCATTTTTTCTTCGAGGATAATAAACAATGTTATAGCACCATTTATTATCTACATAAGAACTATCGGTTAGCACATAATTATACACATCTACTCCCGTTTTTGAAAGCGGACTCACAAAACTTTTATTAAAAAGTTTTATATAGTTATTGTAAATATTATAATCTGCATAAAGGTCTTTTACAAAAGATATTACGCTTTGATTTGTATTGAATCCAGAATTTTTATTTCCGACTAATCTTTCAACCTTTTCGTTCATTTTATTATCTCCATAAACTTCCGAAACGGCCTCATTTATAAAGATTGGGAGGTATGTTTTCCCGGTAACATTTGAAGTATCTACTTGATCAAAAATAAATTCCATCCCTTTGAAAATATTTTTGCTCATAAAAGCACTGTCGATAGTATTAAAGTCGAATTCTATTTTTTCGTATTTATCATATTTATATTGATCGAAAAGATAAATTCCGTTTTGACGTTTTTTTGCCCATACTTTTTTAAGAATTTCGATGGCTGGATTCCCCTTTTTAGGCTGCTTTCCTACATAAAGCACTACTTCATCTAGCTCCTCCCCTTCATTTAATACTACTTTTAAATCGTAGTTTACTTTCTTTTCTAATTTTATTTCCTCTGAGGCGTACCCAATTAAAGTAACCGACAAAATATCATAGGTAGAGTCGGATTCTAAATAAAAACGTCCTTCTTCATTAGTAATAGTCCCTTCAGAAGAATTTGGGAACATTACATTTGCGTAAGGAATTTCTATCCCTTCACTGTCTACAACAATACCGCTCACTTTAGTTTGAGCAGCTACTGTAATTGAAAAAAATATTATAAATAGGGATAGTATGTACTTCATATAAATAAAAAAACTTCACTGGCTAAAGATAGTCAGTGAAGTTATATTAACGAAAAATTTCGCTTATTTGTATAAAACTTTTTTTACAGCCTTCACAACATCCCCTGCATTTGGCAACCATTCTTCTAAAAGAACAGGAGAATAAGGAGCAGGTGTATCTGCTGTATTAATTTTAATAATTGGTGCATCTAAATAATCAAATGCTTGTGATTGAACTTGATACGTTATCTCTGTAGCGATATTTCCGAAAGGCCAAGCCTCTTCAAGAATAACCAAACGATTTGTTTTCTTAACAGATTTCAAAATAGTTTCATGATCCATCGGTCTTACAGTTCTAAGGTCGATAATTTCACAACTAATGCCATCTTTTTCTAATTCGTCTGCAGCTTTGTATGCTTCTTTAATAATTTTCCCAAAAGAAACAATGGTAACATCACTTCCTTCTCTTTTTATATCTGCAACTCCTAATGGAATAGTATAATCTCCTTCTGGAACTTCTCCTTTATCTCCATACATCTGTTCAGATTCCATAAAAATAACTGGATCATCATCTCTAATAGCTGCCTTTAATAACCCTTTTGCATCGTTTGGATTTGATGGAACTACTACTTTTAAACCAGGACAGTTAGCAAACCAACTTTCAAAAGCCTGAGAGTGTGTTGCTCCTAACTGACCAGCAGAAGCTGTAGGACCACGAAAAACGATTGGACAATTTAATTGCCCACCCGACATCTGGCGGATTTTTGCTGCGTTATTAATAATCTGGTCAATCCCTACCAAAGCAAAGTTAAAGGTCATAAACTCAATAATTGGTCTATTTCCATTCATTGCAGAACCAACACCGATTCCAGCAAAACCAAGTTCAGAAATTGGTGTGTCCAATACGCGCTCAGGACCAAATTCGTCTAACATCCCTTTAGAAGCCTTGTATGCACCATTGTATTCTGCAACCTCTTCCCCCATAAGGTAAATCGATTCATCTCTACGCATCTCCTCGCTCATTGCCTCGCATACCGCTTCTCTAAACTGAATTGTTTTCATCTATTTTATTTGATATTATTAAAGTCTATTTTATTTAAGCATAGCAAAAATAGTAATTCTATGAGAACTATCTCCATAAGATTTTAATAAAAAAATATTATGCATGCATAGCATATTTTGTAAATTATCAGTATCTTCGTAACACATATAGTAAAATCACAAAAAATTACCTAAAATATGAAGATATTAGTGTGTATAAGCCACGTACCAGACACTACGTCAAAAATAAATTTTACTGACGGAGATTCAAAGTTTGATACAAATGGTGTGCAATTTGTTATAAATCCGAATGACGAGTTTGGATTAACACGTGCCATGTGGTTCAAAGAAAAACAAGGAGCTACCGTAACAGTAGTGAATGTTGGAGGAACAGAGACCGAACCTACACTGAGAAAAGCATTAGCTATTGGTGCAGATGAAGCCATAAGAATAAATACAAACCCAACCGATGGTTTTTTTGTTGCAAAACAATTAGCCAATGTTGCTAAAGATTTTGATTTAATAATTGCAGGAAGAGAATCTATCGACTATAATGGAGGAATGGTTCCTGGAATGCTAGCTACCTTAATTGATGCTAATTTTGTAAATAATTGTATCAGTTTAGAGGTTGAAGGAGAAAATGCAACAGCAATTCGAGAAATTGACGGTGGAAAAGAAACCTTAAAAACTACATTCCCATTAGTTATTGGAGGACAAAAAGGTCTTGTGGAAGAAAGCGACCTAAAAATACCTAATATGAGAGGTATTATGATGGCCCGTAAAAAAGCCCTTAATGTTGTTGAGCCAGTAGACGCTAGCATAAGCACAAAGGCTGTAGCCTTTGAAAAACCCGCTGCTAAAGGCGCTATAAAATTAGTAGCTCCAGACAATTTGGACGAACTAGTAAGTCTTTTACATAACGAAGCTAAAGTAATATAACAAAATACAAAGTAAAAAGATAAAAGTAGGTAGTTGAATAGAAATTAAATTTCTTTCTACATAGAGAAATACTAAACTTTCAACTTTTTCAACCTTCAACTTTTTAACTTTTTAACTTTTTAACTTTTAACTAAAAACATATGTCTGTTCTTGTTTATACTGAAACGGAAAACGGAAAACTTAAAAAAACAGCTCTAGAAGTTGCTTCTTACGCAAAAGGCGTTGCCGATATGCTTGGAACCAGCGTTACTGCTGTAACTGTAAATGCAACCGATACCGCTGAATTAGGAAAATACGGGGTTGAAAAAGTTTTAACCGTTACAAACGATAAATTAAATAATTTTAATGCAAAAGCATATGCTGATGTTTTAAAACAAGCTGCTGCTAAAGAAAATAGCAAGGTAATTGTAATAAGTTCTAGTGCAAATGCTAAATTTTTAGCACCTATTTTAGCTATTAATCTCAATGCAGGATATGCCTCAAATGTTGTTGCATTACCAGAAAGTGAAAGTCCTTTTAAAGTAAAACGCACCGCTTTTACCAATAAAGCATTCAATATTACAGAAATTTCTACAGATGTAAAATTAGTAGGATTATCTAAAAATGCTTTCGGTTTAAAAGAAAGTGATGCTGCAGCTACTACGGAAGATTTTACTCCTGAATTAAATGAAGGAGATTTCTCTACGGAAGTAACTTCTGTAGACAAAGTAACTGGAAAAGTAACTATTGCTGATGCTGAAATTGTAGTATCTGCTGGTCGTGGATTAAAAGGGCCTGAAAATTGGGGAATGATTGAAGAATTAGCCGATGTTCTAGGTGCTGCAACTGCTTGTTCAAAACCAGTTTCCGATATGGGATGGCGTCCACATGGAGAACATGTTGGACAAACAGGGAAACCAGTAGCTGCCAATCTTTATATTGCTGTAGGAATATCTGGAGCTATACAACATTTGGCAGGGATTAATGCTTCAAAAGTAAAAGTGGTTATTAATAATGACCCAGAAGCTCCCTTCTTTAAGGCTGCAGACTACGGGGTTGTAGGGGATGCTTTCGAAGTGGTTCCTCAGTTAATCGAAAAATTGAAAGAATTTAAAGCGAATAACGCATAATTTTTGTTAAATTGTGCCCCTAAAGGGCTGTCTAAATTTTGGGATTTGCCCATTGTTTAGACAGCCTTTGCTATTTTAAATGATGTATGAGTTTAGTAAAATTAAACATAAAGGGGATTTCATATAGTCAGACCCAAAATGGAGCTTACGCTTTGATATTAAATGAAGTGGAAGGAGAAAGAAAGCTCCCTATTGTAATTGGTGCCTTTGAAGCACAATCAATTGCCATAGCGCTTGAAAAAGAAATAAAACCACCAAGACCTTTAACACACGACTTATTTAAGAGCTTTGCAGATCGCTTTGAAATTGTTGTTAAACAGGTTATTATTCATAAATTGGTGGATGGTGTTTTTTATTCGAGCATTATTTGTGAACGCGATAAAATTGAAGAAATAATAGATGCCAGAACAAGCGATGCTATTGCCCTAGCATTACGTTTTAATGCACCTATATTTACCTATAAAAACATTTTAGATAAAGCTGGAATTTTTCTCAAATTTTCGCCTAAAGAAGAAGGAGAGGAAGAAAAAGAAAGCATTATTGTTGATGAAATTTTAAGTGGAGAATCTGCTCCAAAAGCTAGTGATACATCCTATAAAACATATTCTCTTCAAGAATTATACACCATGCTCGACGGTGCTGTTGCTAATGAAGATTATGAGAAGGCTGCTAAAATTAGAGATGAAATTTCTAAAAGAGAAAACAATTAAGTTTTAAAAAAACTAATTAAGACAAAAAACAGAATTAACCCGCCAAGCTAAACACCTAATAAGGGAAATAACAGTAGTATTATAAATGTTATTTTAAAGAAATTTACCTAAAATAAGGATACAAATAAAAACGTGTTGAAAAAAATACTATTACTACTATTAGCAATTTGTTTTACCGGTACATTGGTAGCACAAGACATTGAAAAAAAATGGTCTTCTTCTGAAAATACCACTTCAAAATCTGCAATAAGTAAATTGAATTTCAATGAAGGCGACTTTAATTTCACTCAAAAAAACAACAACTATAAAGGGAGTTATATCTTTCAGAATAACAATCTCATATTTTATTTTGATGCTCCAACCGATAGTTTAGAAAGGTATAAAGTAATCGAACTAACAGATTCTACTTTGGTTTTTGGAAATAAAACAAACTCCTACCAACTAATAGCAACTCCTTCTCAAGATAATGTTCTTGTTTCTGAACAAGAATACCAAGAATTAATTCCAAACCAAGGCTTTAGCTTTAACAGCTTATGGAGAGGTGTATTAGGAATGGCATCTTTACTATTCATAGCTTTTTTGTTTAGCAGCAACAGAAAAGCTATTAATTGGAAAACAGTAGGAATAGGACTCGCAGCTCAATTAATACTAGCTATTGGGGTTTTAGAAATTTCTTTTGTCCAAAATACTTTTGAATGGATTGGTAGTATTTTTGTTTTAATCCTAGATTTTACAGCCGCAGGGAGTGAATTTCTGCTAGGAGATTTAATGAATGCCGACAGTTTCGGATTTATTTTCTTATTTCAAGTGCTTCCAACTATTGTATTCTTTTCGGCACTTACCTCTGTTTTATTCTATTTAGGGGTTATTCAAATAGTAGTAAAAGGGATGGCAATTGTGCTTTCTAAATTATTAGGAATTTCTGGAGCCGAAAGTTTATCGGTTGCTGGAAATATTTTTTTAGGACAAACAGAAGCTCCACTAATGATTAAGGCATATTTAGAGCGCATGACTCGTTCTGAAATCTTACTTGTTATGGTTGGTGGAATGGCTACTGTTGCTGGTGGTGTGTTAGCTGCCTATATTGGATTTTTAGGGGGCGATGACCCAGAACTTAGACTTCAATTTGCAAAACATTTGTTAGCAGCCTCAGTAATGGCAGCTCCAGGAGCAATAGTAATTTCAAAAATGCTATATCCACAACAGGAAAAAGTTAATACAGATGTAGAAGTTTCTACCGATAAAATTGGTTCCAACATACTTGATGCCATAGCAAATGGTACCACCGAAGGTTTAAAATTAGCCGCCAATGTTGGCGCTATGCTTTTAGTTTTTATTGCGTTTATTGCAATGATAAACTATGTTTTAGGCTGGATTGGAGATCTTACAACTTTAAATACCGTTTTAGCTGATAATACGCCTTATGAATCATTTTCATTGGAATCTATTTTAGGTTTTATTTTTGCTCCTCTTATGTGGTTAATTGGGGTTGCTAAAGAAGATATGATGCTTATGGGGCAATTACTGGGTATTAAACTTGCAGCTAGTGAGTTTGTAGGGTACGTACAATTGGCTAGCTTAAAAGACATAACAAGCCTTACACATTTTACTTACAATAAATCTGTTATTATGGCTACCTATATGTTATGTGGATTTGCAAATTTTGCTTCTATTGGAATTCAAATTGGCGGAATTGGTTCATTAGCACCAGGGCAACGTAAAAATTTATCAGAATTTGGAATGAAAGCCGTTATTGGAGGTTCTATTGCCTCATTATTATCGGCCACAATTGCTGGAATGATTATTGGGTAAGTCCAAATGTGTTGCAAAGTTGTGAAGAGGTAAAGAAGCAAATTCAGTAGGTAGTGCTCTGTATATTTCTTCATGACAACGTAACTTCATAGCTTTTTTAAGAAGCGAAATTGCGAATTTGTAGAGCTGCAAAGTCCGAAGTCAGGAGTGTTCAGTACTCAGTTAGCGATTTCTTTCTTCGCAACAACGTAACCTTGTAAAATCGTAACTCTTTAAGAGGCGAAATTGCGAATTTGTAGAGCTGCAAAGCCCAAAGTACGAAAAAACTCAGGACCGACTTCTGACTTCTGGCTCATTAATCTCAAGACCCAAAACCGTTAATAACCTTTTAATAAATTAAGAAGTTCCTACATTAATTATTGAGAGGCTTTTTCTATTTTCGTAAAAGTTTGCGTTAGGGATTGAAGCAAGGTACCGTGTACCGCGAAAAGCCCGCCCCAACCTTTTTGTTGGGGAACGCCCAGAAAATTCTTACTTAGATTATATAACAAATGAAGCAGTACCACGACCTTGTTAAGCACGTATTAGCAAACGGAAATGAAAAAGGAGATAGAACAGGAACGGGAACCAAAAGTGTTTTTGGCTACCAAATGCGTTTCGATTTAAGTGAAGGTTTCCCTATGGTAACAACCAAAAAACTGCATTTAAAATCTATTATTTATGAACTGTTATGGTTTCTAAATGGCGATACAAATGTAAAATACTTACAAGATAATGGGGTACGTATTTGGAACGAATGGGCAGACGAAAATGGAGATTTAGGTCCCGTTTACGGTCATCAATGGAGAAATTGGAACAGTGAAGAAATAGACCAAATAAAGGAGGTTGTGGAGACTTTAAAAAACAATCCAAATAGTAGAAGGATGTTAGTTTCCGCTTGGAACCCAAGTGTTTTGCCAGATACTTCTGTTTCGTTTTCTGAAAATGTTGCTAATGGAAAGGCGGCTTTACCTCCCTGCCATGCTTTTTTTCAGTTTTATGTTGCCGATGGAAAACTTTCTTGCCAATTATACCAACGAAGTGCCGATATTTTTTTAGGGGTGCCCTTCAACATAGCTTCTTATGCTTTATTTACAATGATGATGGCACAAGTTTGTGGTTATAAAGCTGGCGATTTTATCCATACTTTTGGAGATGCTCATATCTACAACAACCATTTAGAGCAATTGGAACTACAGCTATCTAGAGAGCCAAAACCCTTGCCTACAATGAAGCTTAACCCCGAAGTAAAAGATATTTTTAGCTTTAAGTTTGAAGATTTTACTTTAGAAAATTACGAGTACCATCCGCATATTAAAGGAGCTGTTGCGGTGTAATTCTAAAATTACATTCATTTTTTAATCGTTAAATTAGTTTTTAACAACTTTTAACTAAGCATCTTGCAATGCATACGTTAAAATCCTTATTTTTAATAAAAAAACAAAGGAAAAAGTTACTAAATGTTAATAACCAATGAAATTATTAGCAATTTTCTTCAAACAAGAATCGCTACGGAAGAAATTTGTGCACCATTAACTCAAGAAGATTATGTTGTGCAACCTATTGAAAATGTATCTCCTCCAAAATGGCATTTAGGACATACAACATGGTTTTTTGAAGAGTTTATTTTAAAACAATACAATCCTGATTATAAAGAATTTGATTCGCAATTTAGCTATATATTTAACAGCTATTACGAAAGTGTAGGTGATAAAATTTTAAGAACAGACCGTGGCAATCTTACACGTCCATCTGTAGAAGAGGTTTATAAATATCGAGATTATGTTACCAATTGTCTCTCTGAATTTTTAGATGATAATTTAACAGAAGAAATTAGCAGTTTGGTAACCATAGGAATCCATCATGAAAAACAACATCAGGAATTACTGTTTACAGATATAAAGTATATTTTAGGAAACAATCCGCTTTTACCACATTATTCTGAAACTTTTGAAGAAAATCTAATTGAAAAACAGAAATCTAAGTGGATTAAAATTCCAGAAGGCACTTATGAAATTGGTCACGCTACAAACGATTTTTGTTTTGATAATGAATTAGGAAAACATAAGGTTTTTCTCCATAACTATAAAATCTCAAACAAACTTATTACCAACGAAGAATACCTTGAATTTATAAATGATGGTGGATATAACAACTTTAATTTTTGGCATGCCGAAGGCTGGGATTGGATTCGAGCTAACACTATAAAAGCACCTCTATATTGGCATAAAATTGATAACGAATGGCATCAATACACCTTTAAAGGATTAAAACCAATTAACCTTGAAGCTCCCATAACACACGTTTCTTACTACGAAGCTTTTGCATATGCTGAATGGAGAGGATTACGCTTGCCAACAGAATTTGAATGGGAGGTTGCTCAAGATTATTTTGACTGGGGGAAACGATGGGAGTGGACAGAAAGCGCTTACCTCCCCTATCCTTACTACAAAAAAGCAGCAGGAGCTTTAGGTGAGTATAATGGCAAGTTTATGGTAAATCAAAAAGTACTTAGAGGTGGATCTGTGGTAACTTCCAAAGATCATACTCGTTATACATATCGAAACTTTTTTCATCCGCATTTAAGATGGCAATTTACTGGAATTAGACTTGCCAAAAGATAAACTATATCTAGAAAAACTATGCCAACAATATATACAAATGCCTTTGAAGAAGACGTTTACAAGGGTCTAACCTCATATCCTAAAAAGTTATCTTCTAAATATTTTTATGATGAAAAAGGGGATAAAATATTTCAGCAGATAATGAATATGCCAGAATATTATTTAACAGATGCAGAATACAGTATTATTGAAAGTTATACTGAAAAAATAGCCGCAGCTTTTAATGATGAAAATGGTTTTGATATAATAGAATTAGGAGCTGGAGATGGCAAAAAAACAAAAGTTCTGTTACGTTATTTAGATAAAAATAAATTTAATTTCTCTTATCAACCCATTGATATTAGCAAGTATGCGTTAAAAGAATTAAAAGAGTCTCTAGAAAATGAACTCCCAAATTTAAAAGTAATTCCACAAGAAGGAATGTATTTTAAAGTTTTAAATCGTTTAGCTGAATATAAGAGTCGTAAAAAAGTGATTTTAGTTTTAGGATCAAACATTGGAAACTTGGTACATGAAAAAGCTATTGAATTCTTACAAAATATTCAAGCAAGCATGAATAAAGGAGATTTGCTATTTATGGGGTTTGATATAAAGAAAAACCCTCAACAAATTATAGATGCTTACAGTGATAAAACTGGAATAACTGAAGCTTTTAATAAGAATTTATTGCTGCGGATAAACAGAGAAATGAATGCCGATTTTGATCTTGATAAATTCTTACATTGGGAAACTTACGACCCTGAGACTGGGACTGCAAAAAGCTATTTAGTTGCAAAAGAAGATTTAAAAGTTAGGCTTCAGAAAATAGATTTAGAAATAAATTTTAAAGCATGGGAAACCATCCATACAGAGATTTCTCAAAAATATGATGATCTTACTGTAAATTGGCTTGCCGAGCAAGCTAATTTAAAAGTTATAGATCAGTATGTCGATTCTGAAAATCTTTTTAAAGATTTCTTACTAACCATAAAAGCATAAAACTATGGATCAATTCCACATAAATACTATTCAAAACAAATTTCATCATTTATCTCAATACCTAGCTGCTTTTTCCAACAGTTTTCTTACTAAAAAAGAAGATGATAGTCAGTCTGCACTTATATGGTCCATTGAAAAAAGTGCTCTCCAATCTCAAAAAGTAAAAGATTTTTATATTGAGTTAAATTACAAAGATATAGTATTGAGAATCTATCGAGAAAGTGAATATAAAGAACTCGATTTACTTGGTCTTACTCACAGCGGTATTGATTCTTGGATCCGCGAAACTATTTCAGATTACGGATTATCGGCAGGTAACTTCCATTATAACTTAGGATTTAAACTAGAAACAGACTTTGATACGTTTGTTGCTTTAGATACTGATGATGAAAAAATTATTTTTCAGTTAATAGAAGAACGCAATATAGCACAGCGTGCCTTAGAAAAACTAAAAAGTAACTATAATAATGCCACCACAATATATGTTTGGCCACACCATTTTGACACAGGAATGCTTATAAATATTGATAAAGAAAAAGGTATAGGTTTAGGATACGCTATTGCAGATACGGAGGTCAACAAACTTCCATATTACTATGCGTATGCTTGGAGCAACAACACTATTAATTACGCTCAATTACCTAATTTAAAAAATGGGAATTGGGTATTAGGAAATTGGAATGGTGCTATTATTTCCGTGGAAGATAATTACGATTTAAACACCATTGAAAATTTCTATATAGATTTTAGTACTATTCTAATAAAACGTATTTAACCCTTCAAAGAGATTTCAAGCTCTTAAGTAGTATCCTTACTCATTAAAGAACACTGCTTCCAAATAAATTAAATTTATTTTATGGGCTTACCCTCCAATCTTTAAAATCCCACAACTTTTTGACTTGAGCCTTTTGCTTAGACAGGATTTTAAGGTAGTTTATTTATACGTATAAAATAGCGTTTTCTGTACCAGCAAAATCATTCCATTGAAATCCATCTGCTTCTTGTTCGTTTGTGTAATTTCCATCTATAATATATCGGAATTCGTAGGAGTTATCTTTTGGAATTTCGCATGTACCTTTAAAATTACCGTTTTTTAGTTTTTTTAAGGCTGTTGCTTCTGGATTCCATTCGTTAAAATCTCCTACAACTATCACCTCATTCGCTTCTGCTGCAGAAACTACAAAAGTTACCTTACAAACTGGTCTAGACTTTAAATATTGTTTTGAAATTGACATAGTTGATAAAATTTAATGATTAATTTGTATCAAAAGAATACATTTAAATCATAATAAACAACTAGCATCCAAACATTTATCGTTTTAATAAAACAGTCTTAACGAAATAATGAAATATGTAAAATTTACTATATAAAAATAAAGAAAAAGAACTATTTATGTTTAAGGATATTTGCTATTTTATCAATATCCTTTATTGTATTGTAAATATGAAAACTTACTCTTATTCCAGAACCACGTAAGGAAAACAACACATTTCTCTCTTTTAGAGCCTCCATTATTTTAGGAGTAACCTTTAAATTAAAAATTGTAGAATGTTCTTTTCTCTCTGTAACTGTTTCCGAAAGCAACTCTAAACCAGTAAATTTCTCTTTAGCATGTTTTGCCAATGACGCTAAATGAGCTTCAATAGCATCCATTCCAATTTCATTAAATTGTTCTATAGAATATAATAAACTTCCAAAGTTTAAGGTGTCTATATGTCCAGGTTCAAAATGACACATTAAATGATTTTTTCCCTTCTGAAAAGCTTCTTTTTGCGGTTCAAATTCTACTGAAACAGGATATAGTTGAGAAACTATTTCTTTATTAAAGAGCATATAACCATTACCATAACCTGACAACATCCATTTATAACCGCTACCACCAAAAACATCAATCCCAGATTCTTTAAAAGAAAACTTCTCGGTACCACTATATTGGGTTCCATCTGCAACAAAAATAGTGTCAGGATATTCTTTCTTTAGATCTTTTATAAAATTTAAATCTAATTTGATTCCATTTAGATATTGAACAATACTAAATGCAAAAATATCTGGTTGCTGCTTTGCAAATGCTTCTTTTATATTTTGCTCTAAATGCTGATTTACTTCAGCAAAAGAAACAGATTTAAAACCACTGCTACTAAAAGGCCAATTTACAGAGGGATAGTCGTCTTCCAAAAGCAATACACTTTTGTCTTTATCAATTCCATTGATAAACACTTTTAGTGCAAAAGAAAAATTTGGTGTTAAAAGTGTATTTTCAAACTCTGAATCGAAAAAATTGGCAACTGCAGTACGAATTTCAGCAAGCTGAACATCTAAAGACTCTCTAAACTTACTCCCTCCAATAAGAAAATCAATATCATGTCCTTGTCGCCATTCCATCAAACTTTCATACATAAGTCCGGAAGCTGCCGTATTAGCATAAGTATATTGACTAATTAAAGGAAAATCCTTTGAAAAATTATCTATCGTCATTTCAATTCAATTAAAAAGTTATACGCACTAAAGTTATGCGTCTCCTTGAAAAATAGCTTTTATGTAAAGAAATTCCAAACCACTCCAAAACGAACGATAAAATCTCGATACGGATAATTTGGCGCTGTATAATAATTATTATCTCCAAAGGGAGAGTTAAAATGTTCTGCTTTTAAATAAATACGAGTACGACGAACTTTTGCATTTATAAAGAAATCCATCATTGGATACCCTCCTATTTTTTCTCTATTCTGAATTAATAATTCCCCAAGAACAGGACTGTATGAATTCATATAATATTCACTAAAATATTTGGCAGTAACTCCTACCTGTAAATAAAGAGCTTTCTTGAAAAGATGATTTGAGTAATAAAGTGTGTTTCTAGTTACAATTTGCGGTACATTAATAATGTCTTCACTCTGACTCACATTTTGATACATAATTGTATTTGCTAGTCCCCATTTACGCAAAAAATGTAAATCGTTACTCAATTTTACTTTTATTGAATTTATAGAACCATCAAATTGAGTTGGCGTAACCCTTTGTACATCATCTAAAACAGAAGAAATTGAATCTCCAGTATCTAAATTTTCTTCAAAATAGGCATATTTATCTCTTACAGTATAAGCAACACTAAGACTTCCCCACTTTTTAGAATTAAGAGTTCCTTGAATGGTGCTTAATTTTTGCTTTTCAAAAGTGTCAGTATTTTGCCAATTATAATCTTTATAATCACTTTGATACAATAAAAAATTAAAGTTTGGCATACGAGACGAAGCATGTAAACTAGCATCTACATCAATATCATCGGTAATTTGGTAATTCATTTCAGCATTAAATGTAGTTCCACCTAAGTCTCCTACAATATTCTGCGTAAAATCTCCCCCTAAAGAAAAACCTCCAATTTGCTTTTTAAATTTTCCTCCAATGGAGATTTCATTATCTCGTAGTTGATTTGTAATTGTAGCGCTGTCGTTTACCACCAAACTATTAAAATAATAATTGTATTTATAATAGTTTACTAGGAAAGTTGCTTGCCCTATTATTTTATTATTATAATTTAAATTAAGCTGATTGTTAAAAGTTTTTAGCTTAGCTCTATCCTCTAAATTAGATGCTTGGTAAGATTCACCAAAATATGAATTAGCTGTAGTCTGTCTAAATTCGTACGTTTTAGTTTCATAATTTAATTGATGTCCAACGGAAAGTCCGTAATTTCTTAAAGAATCTTTTTCTTTAAACAGAAAAAACTCATGGTCCAAAAAATATCTTTTCCCTAATAAGAAGTTTTCTGCATCTTCAAATCTTACATCAATTCTAGAACGATCTGTAAACTCATCGTCTCCAGAAGTAAACTGCTCTGGAACTCCCAGTCCGCCATTTTCTTCATTTAAAATATCTTGAGAAGTATAATGGCCTCTCAATAAATAACGTCCACTTTTAGTTTGATAATTAGTTGTAAATCTAAAATTTCCAGTACTTGATAAAATATGTTGATATTTCCCTAAAGAGCGCATCCCTTTATAGGCAATAGACATATTTAGCTGTGGAGAGGTATTTAAGGTAATTAATGCATCTAGAATTTGCCCTTGCTCCATTACTGTTTTATAAAAAAGCTCTGTAGTAGGAGTTGGCACTCGGTAATAATCAATATCACTAACTTCCATATAATTATTATGCTTAGCTTCTTCTCCCATTCTTGGATAGAAACTCTTCTCCTTGGTAGCTGCCCCTAATATATTGTATGTCTGACCAACATTTGCAAAAGGGAGCAACTCAAAATCGTCTTTTCTAAGGTAATTATATTTGTATTCCTTATAAATGGTTAGGGTTGTATCAAAAGTGGTAGTATCTCTTGCATAGGAGATTATTTTATAATCTTCAATAGGAAAATCATCACCTTTCTTTTTAGTTGGATTTCCCTTTTTAGTAAGAACAATTGTAGTATCCTTAACAACATTAGATTCTTGTTCAACTTGAGCATTTGCCACTCCAAGACATAATACTAAAAAGAAAAACAAAAAATTAAAATATCTCATCCATTTTGATTTAAAAACAAAGGTATATTATTTGAACGAAATCCATATAAGTGGATTTATTATTTTTACACTGAAAAAAGACAAAATACCGTATCTATTTTTAACTTTGACTTTTTTGAATTAGCCATATATAGGCTCCTAAATAACGATTAAAATGTATAAATCGTATAGTGAATTCTCTTTAGAAGCTGGAACTGACGAAGCTGGACGTGGATGCCTTGCAGGACCAGTAACAGCTGCTGCAGTTATTCTTCCTGAAAATTTTAAAAATAAAATTATTAACGACTCCAAACAATTAACAGCATTAAAACGGAGTATCTTAAAACCAATAATTGAAGAAGGAGCTACTTGTTTTGGCGTTGCTCATATTTATCCTATTAAAATTGATGAAATAAATATTTTAAATGCATCTATTTTGGCCATGCATAATGCACTAGATAAACTAAATAGTGAGATTGAACATATTATTGTAGACGGAAATAGATTTAAACCTTTTAAAGATATTCCATATGAATGTATTATTAAAGGCGATAGTAAATATTTAAGTATTGCTGCAGCTTCCATCCTTGCAAAAACTTACCGCGATGCTTATATGGAAGAAATCCATGAAGAATACCCGATGTACAATTGGAAAAAAAATAAAGGTTATCCAACTAAAGAGCACCGAGAAGCCATAAAAAAATATGGTACTACAAAATACCATCGTCTTTCTTTTAGATTATTACCAGAGCAACTAAAATTAGATTTATAAAAAAACCCACCTAAGTTGGTGGGTTTTTGTATTGAATTTATTGAACAAAAAATTAATTCTCTTTTTAGTATTTTAATAAAAAGGAATTACCTCTGAAGATGTTTTGTTTTGAACCAATATATCATTTAAATCTATAGCTGTCATTGCCATACCCGATGTTCGGTCATAAGTAATGGCATCCAAATCATTAACTACACTAGATATGAATGACGGAATTACTGGAACTGTTGAAGGATCTCCAGCATTAATATTTGGGTTTTGTAAAATTTCATTTTCATGTATAACCAATTTCACACCCATATCAACAAAACGTATCCCTTCAGCTATAAAAACTTCCTGCCTTGTTCTGTATATCAATTTAAGTAATTCATCTTCTGTGCTCGCCATATTGATTTCTTCATCAGTTAGAGAAGTTCCTGATACAGATGGCACACTGATTTGCTCTCCTTTACGATAAAGAACAAGCCCCTCTCTCCCATTTACAACTACTGAGGTTGTATCTGGTCTAGAGCCAGGTTCATCTTGTGTTCGATCCTCAATAGTATCGCTAAAAGTTCTCACCTCTCTTGTAGCTATTAGCATCAACAAATTTTTTAAGTTTTGTTTCGCCATTCCAATATCTGTAGATAAATTCGCCTCAGCTAGAATAAGATAGGCTTCTTCTGCTTTTAAAAAATTAACTGCTGGATCTTCTCCACTAGACAAAAAAGAATATTTAGGATCTAAAAAATCCAGTGTTGGTAAAGGTTGTAAGTCATCAAAAGTAGATCTATCAAATAATGCACTTTCCATAGTATTAGAAGGCCCGTCATCTTGGTCATATTTTGCCGCTTTAATAAAACTATTATCAAGAGTTAGAGCTTTTTTTGCTGCATCAACAGCAGCTGATTTATTACCTAGATAATAATATACTCTAGCCATAGCCATATAGTAATATGGGATGTCTGGATTTATAGTAATTGCCTTATTGAAAGAATTAATTGCAGAATTATAATTTTCTACCGAGCTAACAGCAACCCCTAATTCTTCTTGAGGTAAAGCTGAAAAGTACATCCCAGCCAGCATATATGATAAACCTTCATAGAAATTATATTCAGCTTCTGTTATTGTTGCATATTCAGAATCCGCAGGACCGACAGTTTCTAAACCAAATAGTGCAGATTCTCTTAATCTGGCAATTCTATATTGTGTATCTCTAATATCAGGATCTTCCACTCTAATATCTATATTATCTAGAAATTGATTGAAAAAAGTCTCTGTATTTATATAATTATCTGATCCTAATTCAGCTAATATTATAATCTCGTTATAAGCAAGAGATGTTTCTCTCTCCAGTCCTGTCAACCAAATCTTTGAGGAATTAGGCTGTCCCACAATAGAGGTTTCTAAAAGGTTAGGATTTTCTATATCTGTAAAATCTACTGCCTCATTAAAATTATCTGAGCAACTACTCAAAGTAAAAGCTATTAATAAAACTATATATATTGTTTTTTTCATTTTATCTTTATTTAGAATTGAAATTTAAGTGATGTCATAAAAATTCTTGGTGCTGACTCAGTTCCATAAGCAAATCCCCCACTAGAAAATGCATTTTGATCTCCAATACCAGATCCTGTTACTTCAGGGTCAAAATTTCCAGCTATCCAATTAAATGGATTCGTTACTGAAAGACCAAAGATCATATCAGAAAATGGCTTTAAGAGCTCTCCAAACCTGTATGAAGCACCAATGTTTCTTATCTTCAAGAAATCATTATCAAAAGTTACATAATTGACATAATTAAAAGGGCTAGTTTGTCCAGCTAAAGCATCTGGAATCCCTTCATAATCAACTCCTCCTAATACTCTTAATAAAAAACTTAAGTCTACAATCTTCCCTCCAAATTGATAATCTCCGGTAGCAAAGAAGTTGAAATTTTTATAACTATAATTCAAACTCATTGATCCAAAGCTAGGAGCAAAAGTATCTCCTAAATTCTCATTTGCTACAAATTCAAAAGTCCCATCTGATTGTTCATATGCTGCATTTCCTCTTAAATAACCCAAGCTTTGACCTTCTTCGATCCAAGAACCAACAACAGTAAAACCTCCTACATTAAAGGGTGCACTTCCACCAGAACTTACCACTTTATTTCGGTTGTAATTATAGGAAAGATTTAAATCTAACTTGTGATTCTCATTTTTTAGAATTGCTGTGTTTAATGCAAATTCCCACCCTTTATTTTCTATTTCCCCTATGTTCTGTATTTGATTGAGTTGCCCTGAAGAAGGCGGTGCTCCAGGAGTAAATAAAGCATCTTCTGTTTTTGCTACATATCTTGTTGCTCCAATATTAATCCTATTGTCTAAAAAACCTAATTCCAATCCAAATTCATATGTCTTAACAATTTCGGACTTTAGGTAAGGATTCCCCGGATTATCAAATCTAAATGCCAGTACGTTTAAAAACGATTCTAATGCAAAAGTCTTGTCTTGAGAAAATGGCTCAGCAAAATTAGTTGCCTCTCCATAATTTGCTCTTAATTTTATATTAGATATAGCATTTGATATACTGCTATTTCTATAAAAATCATGATCTGAGATGTTATAAGTCAGCCCAATTTTTGGCAAAAAGATTGCATTAGTATTTTTTCCAGCTGATGTATTTTTATCCAATCTACCTCCGAACTCTAAATAAGCAACATTATATACACCAATATTTTCTAAAAAATACAATCCGTAATTAGCATTCTCCAACACAAAGTCCTCGGCTGTTTTTGTAGCAAAATTATTAATAGATGAAGTTCCATCAACACCTCCAGTACCTGATATTAAATTTTGTTTATCTGATGATCTAAAAAACTGAGTTCCCAATATAGTGACAAAAGAAAAATTTTCTGTATTCGCTTTATGCGTAAAGTTTAAATCCGCAGTAACTGTAAATGAAGACCTCAATGATCTATCCATTTCCGCTTGATCTGTAGTTCCTGGATTTTTACTTCCCAAAACTATTTGTAATTCATTACTTTGAATAGCTTGATCTACGGAGCTTCGTTGATCTACACCAAATGTTGCATTTGTTTGAAGTTTGCTTGTAATATCATAAGTAAACTTGTTGGATGCAGTAAACCTATTTATAACCCTAGTTATATCAACAAGTGGTGCTATTTCATCTAAATTCTCCAAACGAGACTGCCACTCTTCTTCAGGAAGCTCATCTAGATTACCATATGAACCTCCTTCAGCATTTGAAAATCTTCCAAAGGACGTATTAGCATTATAATCCAGTGTAGAATCAAAGCCTACATAAGAAAAAGAACCTTGATACTTAAGCTTATCAGTAATTTGGGCGCTAAACCCAAATGCTAAATTCCGTTTAACTTGTTGGTTTACATCTGTAAATGAATCATCTTCATATAAGCTTCCTGTAAAATTATAAGTGAATTTTTCAGTACCTCCATAAACACCTACTTTATGTTCAATTGACAATCCTTCACTAAATAACGCTTCTCCTGTTCTATCATATTTAAGATAATCTTTTGTTCCAGAAATCACTCCTAATCTATTCTCATAATAAAACGTTGACTTTCCTGCTTTTCCTTTTTTTGTAATTATCTGGATAACCCCATTAGCAGCATCAGCTCCATATAATGTTGTTGCCGCACCACCTTTAATATATTCAATTTTTTCAATTGACTCAACAGGTATATCTGCTAAGGCAGATACATTAGCTCCACCAGTGTCCAAACCTAACTCTGCATTTGAATTTAAATTATCTACCCTGATTCCATCTACAATAACAACTGGTGTTGAAGAAGATGCGGCACTAATAGGACCTCTAGTTCTTATGATCGCTGCTGTTCCTGGTTGACCCGAACTAATTCTGATTTGTGCACTAGGCGTATTAGATTGCAAGATTTGATCTATTTGACCTGAAGGCAAACGATCTATAGTCTCTGCATCAACAACATCTACTGTTGTAGACAATCTCTTTCTTAGTATCCCTGCACCTTGTCCAGTCACTATTACCTCATCCAATGCTTGTGCATCCTGCTCTAAAGTTATGTTTAAAACATTTTGTGAACTAACAGTTTTTTCAACTGTTTTTTGTCCAATAAAAGAATACACTACTACCTTACCTACAGAAACATCGATAGAATAATAGCCATCAAAATCTGTTTGAGTACCGTTGGTTGTACCTTTAACGGTAACATTTGCTCCAGGCAATGGCAAACCATCTTGGTCTGATACCACCCCTGTAATAGTTTTTTCCTGCGCATAGGAAAACTGTAAAACTAACGCAATAAATAGCGTTAGCATCCAAGTAAATTTTGATCTCATATTTTAATTAATTTGAATTTAGCGTGCACTAATATGTGAAATATTTCTTAAATAAAAACAAATATTCTACAAAATATAGAATATAACACGTATCAACTTACTTAAATTATAAGACAGACTACACCTACCTAGAAGTAATGATTACAAAACTGTGGGAAGAGAAAAAAAGTAGAAGTAAAAAAAACCCACCAGTGAATCTGGTGGGTTTGGAATTAATTAGCAATTAATTCAAATAAAAAGTTTATTTAATATTGGTCATTTTGAACAATATTAGAGTTAGCATTTGTTTCTGCATTTGTGATAGGGTATGCTAATCTATAATCCCCATAAGGAACTGTACTTAATAAATTTTGTTGAGGTGAAACTTTCTCCACTCCCATTCCATTTCGTACAAAATCATCAAAACGAAAACCTTCAAACATCAATTCTTTTCTTCTCTCCAAAAGGATGTTTTCCTTTGTTGCAGAAGTATAAGGAGTAGCCCCTCTATTTGAAGGAATCATATTTAATTGCGTTAAAGCATCTCCACCTGTTTCTAATAATGCCTCAGCATAGTTAAGGATTACTTCTTCATAACGAATTACAGGAACATTATCATACCCCCTATTGTCTGGATACTTCCCTATGTTTCTCAACATATTATCTTCATATCCTAAAATCCCTGTCGGCTCATCATCGTCATCTGGTAAGAGTCCTCTAACATCTGTATCTTCAAAAAGGGTTGCAACCTCATCAATAACCTGAATATCTCCATAACTACCTGCTGGACCTAATCTATAGATATAAGCAAGTCCATTAATTCCTTGGTTATCTGTTGCACTATAAGCTAATTCAAAGATTGAATTTGAAGATCCATCTTGTGTCCAAGATCCTACAAAATCACTAGCAGATAAAACTGAATATAACTTTGAGTTAATTACAGCTTCTGCTGCGGTCTTAGCTTCTGGCCACATTCCAAAATATACATTAAATCTAGATTGTAAAGCTTTTGCAGCATATTTATTTAAGAATTCTTTTGAAGAATCATTATAAGCAGTGCTCATCATATCAAATCCAGCTTGAAAATCTGCTGCAATTGCTGTTTTGTTTTCTTCAATTGTATTTCTACTAGGATATAAATCTTCTCCTTTAAATTCAGTTATATAAGGAACACCAAGAGTTCCTCCAGCATGCATTTGACCATATGATTTCAACAAATCGAAATGCGCTAAAGCTCTAAGGGTATATGCTTGACCTTGAAGGTGTTTTGCATAATCTAAATCCCCTTCAAGCACACTAACATCCTGATTAATAACAATATTTGCAGATGCTATCACATCATAAGCATTATCCCAGATATAATCATTGTTCTCATTATATGCCATTTGAGCTTCTGTAGTAAAACGCCCAGAACTACCATTAGCAAAACAGTTATCTGTTCTTACCTCATTTGTTATGATATAGTCTCTACCATAATATTCACTTGAGGTCATTGCACTATAAGCTCCTTTAATAATTCCTTCAAGGTTACTTACCGTAGTTATTCCCCCTTCTACAGGTTTATTCTGTTCGGTAGAAGGATCTAAGTCATCTGTAGTACACGAGTTTAACCCAACTAGGGATACCGCTACAAATGCTACTTTATATATAAAATTAATTCTCTTCATAATTTTTTAAAATTTAACGTTTAATCCAAAAATGAATGATTTAACAGGTGGTGTGGTCAAACTTGTAAATCCATCTGCTGCTGTCTCTGGATCGTATTTTAAACGATCATCTTTCACCCATGTGTAAAGATTAGTTCCTCTTAAAAATAATCTTAATCCATCTATTCCAATAGTTTCAGTAATTTTTTGATTAAAGTCATAACCAAAAGTCAAATTCCTAAGACGGATAAAATCTCCTTCATATAAAAACTTATTACTATTTTGCCATGGTTTAGCAGTGTACTCCATTTTAGGGTATCTAGCTACATCTCCTGGCTCTTGCCATCTATCAAGCAATGCGTCAACACCATTATATAGATCTAAAGAATATCTATCTGTACCATTGGTATAACGTGTCCAATCTTCAAATACTTTGTGTCCACCTGCATAATATCCATTAGCGTCTAAGAAGAAACCATAGGCATCAATATGCAAGTTCAAACCTGCTGTAAGTGTTGGTAAAGCACTTTCTCCTTGCCATACTTGATTAGCTTGAGACCAACTTGTTGTTGTAGCACTCCCTTCACCATCTGTATACCACTCGTCAACTCCAGTATCTGGATTAACTCCTGCATAAGACACCATATACCATCCATAAACTGGATGTCCAGCCTCAACTCTACGCGTTCCTGTAGTGATATTAATTGGCTCTCCTGTTCCATCTAAAGCAGTTTCCAATACTTTATTCTCGTTAGTTGCCATATTACCTCCAAGAGATAAATTGAAATTTTCTGAGCGGATAATATCAAAGTTTACTTCTAATTCTAAACCTTTATTCTCCATTCTACCAACGTTTTGAGTCTGACTTGTAAAACTAGTTGTTAATGAAAGTGGAACAGACAACAATAAATCTTTGGACTCTCTGTAATAGTAACCTACATTAGCTGTAATTCTGTTATTAAAAAACCCTAAATCTGTTCCGATGTCATAAGTATGTGAAGTCTCCCAAGAAAGATCATTATTCCCAAAGGTTCCTGGATAAGAAGCTCCAGTACCTGCATAATCTGAATCGTAATTTAATAACGATTGATACAAATTCAGTCCAATATTAGCGTTACCAGTAACCCCATAAGAAGCTCTTAATTTTAAATTACTTATTACATTACTATCTGCAAGAAAAGCCTCTCTATGAATGTTCCAAGCTCCACCAACAGACCAGAAATTACCCCATCTATTATCATCGGCGAAACGAGAGTTTCCTTCTCTTCTATAGGTAGCATCAAAAACATAACGTCCATTAAAACCACTATAATGCATAAGAGCCATATAAGAAGCAATTGACCAATCTGTAAAATAAGAATTAGCAGTAGTTGGATTACCAGATGAATTTAAATTAGTTAAACCATCATCAGAGAATGAATCTCCATCTGCCTCTAAATAATAATATCTATTTTTTTGATACTCTTGTAATGCTTTAAAGTCAATAGAATGCTCATCTGACACATTCCAAGTATAATCTAAATAGTTCTGGAATACATAGTTAGCTCTACTACTATGAGATTGCCAACCATAGCCATTTGTACTAGCTCCATCACCATCAATTCTATTACGGTAACGTTTATAGTTATATACTTGATAATCAATATTTGTACGTGTAGTAAATCTTAAATTCTCTATAGGTGTTTCCCATTCTAATGAGTTATTAGATAAAATTCTAACTAACTGAGAATCATCAATGTCTTCTTGCGCAATCCATAACGGGTTAGGCAATGTTGTATTTAAGTTGATTTCTCCATCTTCATCATATGGTTGCTCTATTGGAGGAGCGAAAAACTTAACTGTTCTAGGCGAAGAGAAATATGAACTCGTTTCTAACAATCCATCTTGATAAGAATGTGATGCACTATTGTTTGTTGAAAACTTTAATTTGCTATTTAATGATTTCTGAAAATTTAACTGTCCAGAAATTCTTTCAAATTCAGAACCAATAACAGTTGCTTCTTGATTAAAATATCCTAATGAAGCATAGAAATTATGATTTTCATTACCTCCACTAGCTGAAAGGTTATACTCTCTAAAAGCTGCATCTTTATTTGTTACTACTTCGTCCCAATTTGCTTCTTGACGACCTGCTTGATTCCAATCATAATAAGCAGAACCAAAGACACCTAAATTATTCTCATAAAATTGTTGTGCTCCATCTCTAGAAAAACCTTGACTAACACCATAAGTATTATATAAAGATTCATAAAACAACATTTCTCTTTCTGCTCCAGTTAATACATCTGGTCCATCTACAGCATCATTAGAAAAACCATATGAAGTGTTAAAACTAATAGCTGTTTTTCCTTCTCTACCTTTTTTAGTAGTAATTACAATAACCCCATTAGCACCACGTGCACCATAAGCAGCAGTAGCAGAAGCATCTTTAAGTACTGTAATACTTTCAATATTGTTACTACTGATACTTGCTAAAGGAGACAATGAAGAACCAGAGGACTGGTTTCCTGTATTATCAGAGTTTACAACCGGAACCCCATCAATAACATATAATGGATTATTCCCTGCTGTTATAGAACTAACACCTCTAATACGGATATCTGCAGTAGAACCTGGTGTACCAGAAGAGTTATTCATTACTAAACCAGCAACTTTACCTTGTAACACCTGATCTACAGAGGCTACTGGAACTTGCTCAATATCTGCAGCATCAACTTGAACAGTTGATCCTGTTAATTCGGCTTTACTAGAAGTAGCATATCCTAATACAACTACCTCATCTAGTGCCTGAGCATCTTGCTCTAAAACTACGTTGATTGTACTTGCTGCTCCAACTGTTTTCTCAACAGTTTTCTGACCAACATACGAATAAACTAATTTACTCCCCACAGCTGTAGAAATTGAATAATTTCCATCAAAATCTGTTTGAGTACCTGTGGACGTACCCTTAACAGTTACATTTGCTCCAGGTAACGGCAAACCATCTTGGTCTGTCACCATACCTGTAATTGTCTTCTCCTGCGCATAGGAGAACTGTAAAACTAACGCCATAAAAAACGTTAGCATCCAAGTAAACTTTGATCTCATATTTAATTAATTTGAATTTAGCGTCTTACAATATCATAATTTTTTCTTAATAAAAACAAAAAAATGCATATAAAATATTACGTATTTAAAAGATTTTACACAACATAATTATTCATATTTCTTCATTATTAAAAGAAAAAACTTACAATAATGTCTGATTATCAAAAAAATTAGTCAGAAAAAGTTTTTTTTATAAATCCAAAAAATCAAGTCTTAACATATTTTTGTACTTTTTTTATCGTTAAACTCTATTTTTGCTAAAAAATTAAAGTATCCATGAAGTTTGTTGTTAAGATTCTATTTTTATCGCTACTTATAACCCTTTCTTGTGCAAAAAAAGAAACCGTTCAAACGGAAGATTTAGTTTTATATACTCCAAGACATGCTACCGCTGTTATTAAAATAAACGACTATCAAGCTTTTAAAAGTGAAATAATTAATAACGACTTTCTCAAGTTGCTTCAAGAAAGTACTTCTTATAAGAATTCTGCCTCCTTAGTAGCTACCTTAAAATATATTAATCCTAAAAGCACTTCTATTCTTGCTTTTAATGAAATTGGAAAAGAAGAGTTTAACTACACCTTTATAAGTAAAAATCATAATAACTTATTCAGTATTGATTCTACAGTTAATCGTAAAATAGAAACCATTACTTATGAAGGGGCTTCCATCAAAATACTGAGTATTGGAGGAAAGAAATTATTTAGTACCAATGTTGGGAATCACTTTATAGGTTCTTCTTCTCGTCTAATTATTGAAAACATCATTAGAAACTCAGACCACCTAAAAGCTAATCCAAAGCTTTCTAAATTATATCAAGTAGCTCAAAACAATGTTCCTGCTAATATTTTTATTAATCATAAAAAAGGAGCTAGCTTTTTTAAAAGAGTGCTTTCCGAAAGCCTAGCTAACAATCTCACGGAATTTAACGATTGGACTTCTTTTGATACCAGCATCGCTCAAGATTATATCAAGTTAAACGGAATTGCTGTAGCGAATGACTCCCTCAACAACACTTTAAATGTTTTTAAACATACAACTCCCTCTACTAGCTTTGCTTCAGAAATTGTTCCTATAAATGCTACCTATTTTATAGCATACCCTGCAATTAATGGAAATGAGTCTGAAATGAAGCAAATGAGCGATTCTCTTTTTCATAAGGCTACAGAAATGATAGAAATTGGGTTTCAGCAAACAAAAATATTTGCTTTTACAACTTCAGATAATATTGATTTTGAAGACCGTCTTCAGAAATTTGTAAAAGAAGAAACTTCATACAGAGATTATAATATTTGGGAAATAAATAAAACAGACTTAATTAAGACTCACTTTTCGAAAATTACAAAAGGGGTTAGTACAAATTATGTTGCCAAAGTGGACGACTTTTATGTTTTTGCTGAGTCGATAAACCTATTAGAAGATATTATTTCAAATTATCAAAATAGTGCTACGCTTTCTCAACTTCCATCTTATAAAAATTTACGTAGCGAATTGGCAGATGAATCTTCTGTTTTAATTATTGGGAATCTTGAAAAACTAAAAAATGACAGCGCTATTTTAAGTGAGGACTTTAAAGCATCGGTAGCTAAAAAATCTTTTAAAGATTATAAATTTATTGCCTTTCAATATATTGCTGAAGGAGATTTTGCACACTTCCATGCGTTATTAAAAAAAGCAAACACCTCTACCGTTGGTTCTAATATTATTACACAGTTATATAGTACTACTTTAGATGCAGATATTGCTACGAATCCGCAGTTTGTAATAAATCATCATACCAAAAAGAAAGAAATTGTTGTGCAAGATGTAAAAAACAACCTTTATTTAATTGGCACAGACGGAAAAGTTTTATGGAAAAAAGAATTGAGCGGTAAAATTATTGGCGAAATATCTCAGGTTGATTTATACAGAAATGGACGCTTACAACTTGCCTTTAATACAACCGATAAAATGATGATTCTAGATAGAAATGGGAATGAGGTTTCTCCATTTCCTATAGATTTTAAAAACACCATTACACAACCGCTAGCTGTTTTTGACTATAGTAATAATAAGGATTATCGTTTTGTGGTGGTAATGGGTAAAAAAATAGAAATGTACGACCGCTACGGAAAAGTGGTTACTGGTTTTATTTTAGATGAAACCGAAAACACTATTATTAATAGTCCGAAACATATTCGTATTGGAAATAAAGATTACATTATCCTCCAAGAAAATGATGGAAAATTAGATATTCTTCACCGCACAGGAGATTTGAGGATTCGTGTTAGAGGATCCATAGATTTTTCTGGAAATGAAGTTTATTTATATGATAAGAAGTTTACAACTACCAATTCTTCTGGAGATTTAATTCAGGTAGACCAAAAAGGTGGATTAAATAAAATTGAATTAGGACTAAAAGAAAACCATTTAATTGATGCAACTGCTAATACGTTAGCTACTATTTCTGAAAATATTTTAACCATTAAAAACAATAAAGCTACGCTAGATTTTGGAATCTACACTAAACCGGAAATCTTTTATATCAACGATAAAATTTATGTTACCGTAACCGACAAACAAACACATAAGGTTTATTTATTTGACAGTAATGCAAAACAAGTGGAAAACTTCCCTGTCTATGGAGATTCTGCCATCGATTTAGCAGATATAGATAATGATAAAAAGTTAGAAATGGTTACCGTAGGCGATAAAAACTCGATAATCTGTTATAAGATTAATTAGTTCCGTTGGTTGTAGAGGCAAAGGTTCAAATTTGTAAATGTGTCAATATGATGATTTGAAAATGTGGAAATAAAAAGTCGGAAGTCCGAAGTCCGAAGTCGGGAGTGTTCAGCAAAATGTAGGCTTTATCCAGTTTTTCCCTTGTAACTTTTAACTCAAAGCAACAAAGTTGTGATTGTGTAAATTGTCGAATTCTTTATTATTTCTGGTAAACTAAAGATTCTCAAAAGAATAAGAATACAAAATCTATATTCCCTTCTCTTTATTCTTGTCATTTTTTTGCATTTTTTCTTGTCTCTTGATTCCTGACTCTTGATTGAAAATGTACGCCTACTGAACATTGAACACTGCATTCTGTCTTCCAACTCCCGACTTTTCAATCTTTCAATCTTTCAATCCTTCAATCTTTCAATCTTTAAATTATTTAACCTCCCGACTTCTTTCTTATTTCTCCACAAAAGTAGCTTCAAATAGATCTTGAAAGTGTTTCTGTATTTTTTGTTTTACTTCGGTTTCATTAACGGTAGCTTTTCCTAGTTCCACATTGAGAGAAGTAACTCCTTTCCCTCTAATCCCACAAGGGATAATATTATCAAAATATCCCAAATTGGCATTTACATTTAATGCAAATCCATGCATAGTAACCCATCGAGAAGCACGAACTCCCATAGCACAAATTTTTCTAGCAAAAGGAGTTCCAGCATCTATCCAAACCCCTGTTTCTCCATCGCTTCGGGTAGCAACAATACCATATTCGTCTAACGTAAGAATAATTACTTCTTCTAGAAAACGAAGGTATTTATGAATATCGGTAAAAAAATTATCTAAATCTAAAATTGGATAGCCTACAATTTGACCTGGACCGTGATATGTTATATCTCCTCCTCTATTTATTTTATAAAAAGAAGCTCCTTTTTCTTTTAATTGTGTTTCATTTAAAAGCAAATTAGTCATATCGCCACTTTTTCCAAGTGTAAAAACATGTGGATGCTCTACAAATAGGAAATAATTAGGAGTAGGCAATTCGGTGTTTTCTCGTCGGTTTTTAATTTTTATATCTAAAATATCTTTAAAAATCGACTCTTGATAATCCCAAGTTTCTTTATAATCCTTTAATCCTAAATCTTGTAAGTTAACATTCTTATTCATGCTACAAAGATACAGATTTACTTAGTAACCAATACAGAAACAACTTCCTATTAAATACTATCTATTAGGATTATTTAAAATTACCAATGCAGCAATAACACCCGGAATCCAACCGCAGAGAGTTAATAAGAAAACAATAATTATAGAGCCACAACCCTTATCTAGAACTGCTAATGGTGGAAAAAAAATTGAAAGTAAGACTCTCCAAATACTCATTTTTTATATTTTTTTTGATTGATGAAATTACGCTCTAGGAGCGCTATTTTAATTCTAACTTTTAGGTTGATTAATCCCAAAAGCAGGGCAAATATAAGATGACAATTATATTCTTCTTACTTATACGACGCACAACTATTGATTTTGTTACATCCGTTCTAAAGAAATATAAATTTGAACATAACTAAAGCCTTGCGGGAGCAATTGAAGCAAAGTACCATGTACTGCGGAAAGTGCGGTTGCGATAAGCAACCCGCCCAAATAGTATAAATTGATTGATAGATTGTTAAATACTCCCTATCTTTGCAGGCTTAAAATGACAACATAAATTATGCAACTTTCAGAACAGGAAATTATTCGAAGAGAAAAGCTTGGAAAGCTACGAGAATTAGGCATTAACCCATATCCTGCCGATTTATATCCGGTAGACCACACTTCTAAAAAGGTCAAACAGAATTTTGAAGAAGATAAAAAGGTGGTACTTGCGGGGCGTTTAATGAGTAGACGTATTCAAGGAAAAGCTTCTTTTGCCGAATTACAAGACTCTGAAGGTCGTATTCAATTGTACTTTAATAGAGATGAAATTTGCCAAGGAGAAGACAAAACATTGTACAACGATGTTTACAAAAAATTACTCGACATTGGTGATATTATTGGTATTGAAGGGACACTATTTAAAACGCAAGTAGGAGAAATGACCGTTATGGTTAAAAACTTTACGGTTTTAAATAAATCGTTACGCCCATTACCTTTACCTAAAGTTGATAGTGAAGGAAAAGTATTTGATGAATTTAATGACCCAGAGCTTCGCTACCGTCAACGTTATGTAGATTTAATTGTAAATCCGCATGTAAAAGAAACTTTTTTAAAGCGTACAAAAATCACAACAAGTATGCGTGAGTTTTTTAATTCGCGAGATTATATAGAAGTAGAAACTCCAATCTTACAATCAATTCCTGGAGGGGCTACCGCTAGACCTTTTGTTACACACCACAACGCTTTAAACATTCCTCTTTATTTACGTGTTGCCAATGAGCTGTATTTAAAAAGACTTATTGTTGGTGGCTTTGATGGGGTTTATGAGTTTGCAAAAGATTTCCGTAACGAAGGGATGGATAAAACTCACAACCCAGAGTTTACTGTAATGGAATTATATGTTTCTTACAAAGACTACAACTGGATGATGAACATGACAGAAGAGTTACTTGAGAAAGTTGCTACCGATGCCAATGGAACTGCTATTGCCAAAGTAGGCGCTAACGAAATTAATTTTAAAGCACCCTACCCTCGTGTTCCAATTTTACAAGCTATTAAAGACCATACTGGTTTTGATGTAGCTGGAATGAATGAAGAAGAGCTTCGAGAGGTATGTACAAAACTTGATATTCCTGTGGATGAGACTATGGGAATTGGGAAATTAATAGATGAGATTTTTGGCGAAAAATGCGAACACAATTACATCCAGCCAACATTTATTACCGACTACCCAAAAGAGATGAGTCCGCTTACCAAAGAACACCGAAGCAATCCTGCTTTAACAGAACGTTTTGAATTAATGGTAAACGGGAAAGAATTAGCTAATGCATATTCAGAGTTAAACGATCCAATAGATCAAAGAGAGCGTTTTGAAGAGCAATTAAAACTTTCTGAAAAAGGAGATGACGAGGCAATGTTTATAGATCAAGATTTTCTACGTGCATTGGAATACGGAATGCCTCCAACATCTGGAATCGGGATTGGAATAGACCGTTTGGTTATGCTTTTAACCAACAACTCTTCTATCCAAGAAGTGCTTTTCTTCCCACAAATGCGTCCAGAGAAAAAAGCAGAAGTAGCTTTGAGTGAAGATGAAAAATTAGTTTTTGATTTACTGAAAAAAGAAACTAAAATGCCTCTTAACGATCTAAAAGAGCAATCTGGATTGAGTAATAAAAAATGGGACAAAACCATAAAAGGACTTACAAAACACAAAGTAGTTAAGGTTTCTAAAACCGATGACAACTTGTTTTGTGAAGTCTTATAAATAAACTCTTAACAAAACACTAAAAAGAGGGTGTGTATAAAGTATTTTGAAGTTGTCAAACTGAGCTTATCGAAGTTTATATGCTCCTAGGCGCAAACTGTCTTCGACAAGCTCAGACTGACAAAATAATAGCACAATACTTTATACACACCCTCTTTATTTTATATACACACCCTCTTTATTTTTATATAAAATACCCTTTACTGTTCTACAAATACATTTCCTTCCTCTTTCCAAGCATCAAATCCACCCTCAAGATTAATAATATTTTTATAGCCTAAAGAATCTAAAACTTTAGAAGCTTTGGCACTTCTCCCGCCTGCTTTACAATAGAGATATACTTTTTTATTTTTATCTATTTGCTGAATATTAGAAACAAAACTTTCATTTTTCATATCCATATTTATTGCTCCACCTATAAATCCTTGTGCGTACTCTTCTGGCGTTCTTACGTCTATTAATACAAAACCTTCAGAAGCAACCTCTTTAAACTCAATAATACTTTTGTTCTTTACTTGTCCGTAAGCAACCTGAACGAGTATCATCAATAAAAAAAATAAAAATTCTTTTTTCATGTGCTTATTTTAAATTGTTTTTAATGACTATATGAAACATCAAAATAATCCCTCCACTGAGCAACTAAATTTAAAAGTACATAGTTTGTATGCATCCTGAAATTCTGTTTGCCACAAATTCACAAATGTTTTTTTTGATTGTTCCCCGATAAAAGTAAATAGAAATTTATTAAACTACTTATTTTATAAAAGTTAAAATTTAGTCTTTTCCCTTATATCGAAGCAGTCTTGTTTCTTTAATCGTTAAGGAATGATACATCCGTGTATTGTGGTTAAAATTTAAAATGTAAATCCACAAAAGTGTTTATTAAAGTTTTTATCCTATTTTTGAAGTAAATTAAATTTAGCGTGCCTAAAAACAAACTAGATCCTTCGAAGTGGGTAGACGAATATGCCGACTATCTTTATAATTACACCATAACACGAGTGAACGACACTATTGTTGCTGAAGATTTGGTACAAGAAACCTTTTTGGCAGGATTAAAATCTGCTAAAAACTTCAAAGGTGAGGCCGCCGAGCGTACTTGGCTCATTTCTATTCTTAAAAGAAAAATTATTGATCATTATCGAAAAATAAATTCTACTAAAGGAAAAGCTGAAGTTAAAATGGGCTATTCCAATCGTGAAGATCAAGAAGGCGATTGGCTTGAGGACACTGTTGCAGACCCTTTTGATATTAATGCTGAAGACGCTTTACAAAATAAGGAGTTAGGAATGGCAATACAAGAATGCTTAATGAAACTCCCTAAAAAACAGGCAGATGTTTTTATAAAAAAAACAATTCAAGGCATGGATACAGAAGATATTTGTAAAGAATTAAATATCTCTGCGTCTAATTTATGGGTAATAGTTCATCGAGCAAGAACAAATTTAATGGACTGTTTAGAAAATAATTGGTTTAAAAAATGAGTACTAAAAAAAATAATCTTCTTATATCTTGTGAAGAAGCAAAACACATTTGCGATAAAATGCAATATGGTGAGGCTACATTTTTAGAGAAGTTAAAATTAAATTTACGCATTTTATGGTGTAAGGCTACAAAGTCCTACAGCAAACGTAATGTTAACTTAACTAAACTTTGCCAGGAAGCTGAAATTAAAACTTTGGATACACAGAAAAAAAATGAGATGAAGGAAAAAATAAATACTTCTCAATCTCAAGCATAAATAAGGAGTAACCACCATACAATTGAAATACTTTCCACAAAAAAACTAGAATAGTAAGATGCCTGTTCTTTTTTTGAAAATAACACTGCAAAAAGTAGTAAAAAGCTTATTATAATTTCTATTAAATGACTTTTGCTAGACATATCCTTCATTAAATAGCTAAGTCCACAAAAAGCAACTATTAAAATTATTCCTAAAATTTTCACCCCCTTAACGCCCAATACCTGAGGGAGGGTTCTCAACCAATCTTCATCGGTTTTTAAATCTCTAATCTCAAAAGGAATCATTAGCACTATAATAAATACAAAACGCTGAAGCAACTCTAAATACGCATCCGTAGAAATAGCTACTTCATTATTTAAAAGAGGTAAAACAACTGTAGATACAGACCATGTAATCCCTACAATATAAATTTTCACCCCTTTTAAACTTCTAAAATTTCTTTCTCTTGAAATTGCTGGAACCACATATAAAAAAGCTAAAATCACCAACACAGAAGCAGCAATGAGTGTTTTATAATTCAACTGAAAAACATAATACATTGCTACTAAAAAACAAACACCACTAAATATTTGAATAGTTCTAATGTATTTTTCGGTCACAAAAACATAATGTTTTGCAAGCGGACTATACTTTATAAAACTATACTCTACAATGGTACCAAAAAAAAGTGCTAAAGCTATAACCTCATCATAAGGTATATTAAAATTATACATTGTTATTCTAGCTAATGCATAAACCGCCAAAGCCACATGAATACTTGAGTCCAAATAAAAATCAAAAACCTGTTTAAGTAGTTTCATATCAACAAAATAACTATATAAAAAGGGTTTAGTTAACAGTCTGTTTATAAACTTTCGTTAAAGCCGTTTTAAAAGTACTTTTTTAAACCAATATAATATGTACTTTTGCGCAAATTAAAACATTTTTAGACGGTTATAATGAAAACAGATTCTTTTGTTACCCGCCATATTGGCCCCCAAGAAGATGATTTAAACACTATGTTCAAAACAGTTGGTGTTAAAAATATGGATGAGCTCCTGTATGAGACATTTCCAGATGGTATCCGATTAAAGTCGGACTTAAACCTTCCGGAAGCAATGACAGAGTATGAGTATTTAGCGCATCTAAAACAACTGGCAACTAAAAATAAAGTATTTAAAACATACATTGGCCTTGGTTACCATGAGTCAATTACGCCATCTGTTATCAAGAGAAATATTCTTGAAAATCCAGGCTGGTATACTGCATACACACCTTACCAAGCAGAAATTGCTCAAGGTAGATTGGAAGCCTTATTAAACTTCCAAACTATGATATGCGATCTTACTGGAATGGAATTAGCAAATGCTTCTTTATTAGATGAAGGAACGGCTGCAGCAGAAGCCATGTCGATGTTATTTGGTGCGAGAAGTAGAGATCAGAAAAAAAAGGAAATAAATAAGTTCTTTGTTTCTGATGAAATTTTACCTCAAACGCTTTCTGTTTTAAAATCTCATGCCACGCCATTAGAAATAGAATTAGTTGTAGGCAACCATACTTCTTTTGATTTTTCAGAAGAATTTTTTGGAGCTTTTTTACAATACCCAGGAAAACATGGAGCTGTTTTTAATTATTCCGAATTTGTTTCAAAAGCAAATAACAATAACATAAAAGTAGCCTTTGCAGCAGATATTTTAAGTTTGGTAAACTTAACCCCTCCAGGAGAATTCGGAGCAGAAGTTGTTGTTGGAACAACGCAACGTTTTGGTATTCCGTTAGGCTATGGTGGTCCACACGCTGCTTTTTTTGCAACAAAAGAAGCATACAAACGTAACATTCCAGGTAGAATTATTGGAGTTACTAAAGATACCGATGGAAACCGTGCTTTACGTATGGCGCTCCAAACTAGAGAGCAACATATTAAAAGAGACAAAGCAACATCTAACATTTGTACAGCACAAGTTTTACTAGCTGTTATGGCTGGAATGTATGCTGTTTACCACGGACCAAAAGGATTAAAATATATTGCAGATAAAGTCCATAATTCAACTATTACACTCTCTAACGCTTTATCAAGTTTAGGGTATGAGCAATTAAACGAATCGTACTTTGATACTATTTTAATAAAAGCAGATGGGCATCATGTAAAACCAATTGCTGAATTAGAAAACGTAAACTTTTTATATGTTGATGGCGATAAAGTTGCTATTTCATTAAACGAAGCTACTACGCTTAACGATTTAAATAGAATAGTTCAAATTTTTGCTGATGCAGCAGGAAAAAATACTGTTAAGATTGATCATTTAGTTGAAAACTCTAGTATTCTTAACGGAAGTACTCGTGTTTCTCCGTTTTTAGAGAATGAAGTATTCAACTCGTATCATTCAGAAACTGCTTTGATGCGTTACATTAAAAAATTAGAGCGTAAAGATTTAGCTTTAAATCACTCTATGATTTCCTTAGGTTCTTGTACCATGAAGCTAAATGCTGCTTCAGAAATGCTTCCTATAAGTTGGGATGAGTGGGGAAATATCCATCCATTTGTACCTATAGAGCAAGCGCAAGGTTATCAAGAAGTTTTAAAAACTCTAGAGGAGCAATTAAATGTAATAACAGGTTTTACAGGAACTTCACTACAACCTAACTCTGGAGCTCAAGGGGAATATGCCGGACTTTTAGTAATTCGGGCTTATCATAAATCGCGTAACCAAGAGCATAGAAACATCTGTTTAATTCCAGCATCTGCACACGGTACTAATCCGGCATCTGCAGTTTTAGCAGGAATGAAAGTAGTAGTAACTAAAACAGATGAAAAAGGAAATATTGATATTGAAGATTTACGTGAAAAAGCTGAAAAGCATAAAGAAGAACTTGCTGCTTTAATGGTAACATACCCTTCTACGCACGGAGTTTTTGAATCCTCTATTAAAGAAATAACACAACTTATCCACGATAACGGCGGACAAGTATATATGGATGGTGCCAACATGAATGCACAAGTAGGTTTAACAAATCCTGCAACAATTGGCGCAGATGTATGCCACTTAAATCTTCATAAAACATTTGCCATTCCTCACGGTGGTGGTGGTCCTGGAGTTGGTCCTATTTGTGTTGCAGAACATTTAGTTCAGTTTTTACCTTCAAATCCAGTAATCAAAACTGGCGGAGAAAATGCTATTGATGCAATTTCAGCAGCCCCATGGGGAAGCTCATTAGTTTGTTTAATTTCCTACGGATATATAAAAATGTTAGGAGCTAAAGGTTTAAAACAAGCTACTAGTATGGCAATTTTAAATGCAAACTATATTAAGAATCGATTAAGCGGTTCTTTTGATGTACTTTATACGGGAGAAAAAGGGAGAGCAGCACACGAAATGATTATCGATTGTCGCCCTTTTAAAGCAAAAGGAGTAGAAGTAACTGATATTGCAAAGAGACTTATTGATTATGGTTTCCACGCACCTACAGTATCATTCCCTGTAGCAGGAACAATGATGATTGAGCCTACAGAAAGTGAGAACCTAGCAGAATTAGATCGTTTTTGTGACGCCTTAATTTCTATTACAAAAGAAATTGAAGCACTAGAAGAAGGAGAAACAAATAACGTTTTAAAAAATGCACCGCACACATTAAAAATGCTAACTGCCTCAGAATGGGATTTCCCTTATTCAAGAGAAGAAGCAGCATTTCCAATAGATTATATTACCGATAATAAATTCTGGCCAACCGTTAGACGTGTTGATGAAGCCTATGGAGATCGTAATTTAATGTGTACATGTGCTCCTATTGAAGATTATATTGAGGCATAGAAAAAGCCCATAAACATTATACATTCAGAAGGCCTTTCATTTATTTGAAAGGCTTTTTTTTGTTATAAAAAACAATATTTCAATACCTTTAAGTCTAATGAACATCGTAAAATAAATTATGCATGCATAGTATCTTATGTTAATACATTGTATATTTGATAAAACTGATTCTCAATGAATGTAAAGATTACTGGAACTGGATGTTATATTCCTACCCAAGTGACGACAAATAGCTCGTTTTCAAAATTTGAATTTTTAAATACCGACGGAAGTCCTATTAATTATTCAAATGAAGTGATTATTGAAAAATTCAAAGCCATTACAGGTATTGAGAATAGAAGGTATGTAAAAGACAATTATGCAACCTCCGATATTGCATTTTTTGCTGCCGAAAAAGCTATCGAAGATGCAAAAACCGATAAAGAAACGATTGATTATATTATTGTAGCTCATAATTTTGGAGATATAAAGCATGGCACTACACAAAGCGATGCTGTACCAAGTATTGCATCTCGAGTAAAGCAATCCCTAAAGATAAAAAACCCTAGATGCGTAGCCTATGATGTACTTTTTGGTTGCCCTGGCTGGATTGAAGGCGTAGTACAAGCGCAAGCATTTATAAAAGCAGGAATGGCAAAAAAATGTCTGGTTATTGGAGCAGAAACACTCTCTAGAGTAATTGATATACACGACCGGGATTCTATGATTTATTCTGATGGTGCTGGAGCTACCATTCTAGAAGCCACTCCTAATAACACCGGAATTCTCTCCCATCTTTCTGCCACCTATGCCTATAATGAAGCCGATTATTTATTCTTCGGAAAATCATACAATCAAACTGCCGATAGTACAAAATATATAAAAATGTATGGTAGAAAAATTTATGAATTTGCCGTAACTCACGTTCCTCAAGCAATGAAAGATTGTTTAGACCAAAGCAACACAGCTATTGAAGACGTTAAGAAAATATTTATTCATCAGGCAAATGAAAAAATGGATGAAGCTATCTTAAAACGTTTTTACAGACTCTATAACAAAACGATTCCTGAAGGCATAATGCCCATGAATATCCATGAACTAGGAAATAGTTCTGTAGCTACAATTCCTACCTTATTCGATTCTGTAAAAAAGGGAATGATAGAAAATCAAGAAGTTAATACTGGGGATATTGTAATGTTTGCCAGTGTTGGAGCAGGAATGAATATCAATGCAATTACCTATAAAATTTAAGTAACTAATAGCCTTTAGTTATAAATTACCAAACAATAGATGTATTAAAACGGATTACTATATTTGCAGGAGTATAGGTGATTATGTCTAAAAACCTAAAGCAAAGCAATAGAATGTACGAAAATAATTTCCCGAATAAACGCTATAAAAAAACTATAGAATTTTTAGAATCCTCCGTTCCTAAACCTGCTAGTATTCTCGACTTAGGGGTTGCTAATCCGTTTAGCGATTTAATGCAACAACGGGGTTACGTTATAAAAAATACAAAGGGAGAGGATTTAGATACAGATTTTACTAATGTAGTAAATAGCGATGCAGAAGTGGTAACTGCCTTCGAAATTTTTGAGCATTTAATTGCACCATACAATGTTTTAAAGAATATAAAAGCAGCTAAATTAGTAGCATCCGTTCCCTTACGTTTATGGTTTTCTCCTGCTTACCGCAGTAAAACCGATATGTGGGATAGACATTACCATGAATTTGAAGACTGGCAGTTTGATTGGCTTTTAGAAAAAGCAGGATGGGAGATTAAAAAACGAGATAAATGGACTAATCCCGTAAAAAAAATAGGGTTTAGACCCTTACTACGCTACTTTACAAATAGGTATTATATTGTATATGCTGAAAGAAAAAAATAACTAAAATCTTTCTATGGATTATTACGTTGTTATCCCTGCGCACAATGAAGAAGCGTTTATAAAGCTCACTTTAAATAGTTTGGTAACACAAACCCTACTTCCTAAAAAAGTTATTGTAGTGAATGATAATTCTACAGATAACACCGAAGCTATTATCAATTCTTTTGCTACGGAATATCCTTTTATTGAAAAATTAAACACCACCTCTACTTCCGAACACATGCCTGGAAGCAAAGTTATTAATGCTTTTAATAAAGGTTTTTTGTTATTGGATGAATCTTATGATTTTATAGTAAAATTGGACGCCGACCTCATTCTACCAGAGAATTATTTTGAAAGAATAGCTACCATATTCAGAGAACAAGAAAACATAGGAATTGCTGGAGGATTTGTGTATGAAAAGGATGATAATGGAACATGGAAATTAAACCACCCTATGGATAAAAATCATGTTCGGGGAGCTTTTAAAGCGTATACAAAATCTTGCTTTAATGCTATAGGATATTTAAAATGCGCAATGGGCTGGGATACTGTAGATGAATTGCTAGCAAAACACCATGGGTTTGCTATTTTTACAGATAGTAATTTAAAAGTAAAACACCTACGCCCTACAGGGAAATCTTACAATAAAAAAGCAAAATTGCTACAAGGAAAAGCCATGTATACCATGCGCTATGGTTTTTTTATTACCGCAATAGCTTCCATAAAAATGGCTCTTAAACAAAAAAAGTCACAAACTTTTATTGACAATATGAAGGGCTTTTTTGATGCGAAAAAGAACAAAACTCCTTTTATTGTTTCTGAAAAAGAAGGTGCTTTTATAAGAGATTACCGCATAAAAAACATTAAGAAAAAACTTTTTTAAATTCTCATTAAGAAATAACTACCTCGGAGTAAACCTCGAAATATTCAAAAGAAACAATTTTAATTCATTTCGACACAGAGCCCTTTGATAAACTCAGAACAGGCTTTAGGAAATCAGCCTCTTTATAAAGGATTAAAAAAACTCCAAAGGCATTTAAACCCTTGGAGTTTCTATACTTTAGCCCCGATTGAAGCGACATCCTTTTTTATTTTTCATAAAAAAGATATAGCAAAAAGCGGGAAATAGCTCCTAAAAACTATTTTATAACTTCTTGAATTGGTTCTCCACTTTTTCCACTTGGAAATGCAATTCCCAATAACGAACAAATAGTGTTTGCTATATCTGGAATTTCAGTGCGTTTTACTGTTTCACCATGGTTAATTCCTTTACCAAAAAACAACAATGGAGTGTGCGTATCGTAGGCATAACCCGACCCGTGTGTAGTTCCTGTACGGGAAGACGAAGGAATATACCCCGGACTTAAAACAAGTAATACATCTCCAGATCTATTAAAATTGTAACCCATTTGTAAATTACTTGCCAAACCTTTGGTAAATTCTTGATTTCTCATGGCAGTCCCTGTATATGCTTCTGCAACATTCTCGTAATTCTTAACCTCGTTAACAATTGCTTCTTCAATTTCTGTAGCGCTAACACCTAGTGCTTTAACAACATCTTGATCTAAAAACAACTGTTCATTAGAGAAATTCTTTATCAATTTATCACTTCCAAATTTTGCTTTTAGAAAAGCGTTAAGCGGATCGAAAAACTCCTTTTTACTAAAATACCCTCCTGGAATTTCCATACTTTCCAAATAACTTGGTACTTCTACAGCCGCATGATCTGCTGTTAGAAATACGGTATACTCGCCTTTCCCTACTTCTTTATCCAAATAAGTAAAAAGACGTGCTAAATCTTGATCCAATCTCAAATATGTATCTTCAGTTTCTTTAGCGCTTACCCCAAAACGGTGTCCTACATAATCGGTAGCAGAGAAACTTATTGCAATAAAATCTGTAATATTATCTTTCCCTATATCTTCCCCTTCAATTGCTGCTTCTGCAAAATCTACTGTTAAAGAATTCCCGAAAGGAACACCTTTTAACAAGTCAAATTTTCCATTTTCATTCCAAATCTTAGGTAAATCATGTGGAAAAGTGGGCGTTTTTTCTCCTGAAAAAGCACCTTCATATATATTGTCGTCCTCAATACTTTCGGTATAAGTATCTATATCGTAAAGTGGCTTCCAAGCTTTTTTATAGTTCTCGGCAGCCTTAGACTTATTAAATTTCTCAACCCATTTTGGGAGCTCCTCCATATAATAAGTACTAGTTACCCAATGTCCTTCCTCTTTTCCTTGAAACCAATAAGCAGCATCCGCAGCATGACCAGCAGGTAGTATAGAACCTCTATCTTTTAAAGAAACTCCTATAACTTTTCCTTTAGAAGCAGTTGCTAACTTCAATTGGTCTGTCATGGTGCTAGACAACATTCTACGCGGAGACATTTTACCAGCATCGGTAACTGTTCCTAAAGAATTTACGGTAGCATCTTCCGTACAGTAAACCGACCTGTCTTCGTTTTTATCATACCAATCGTTCCCTATAATTCCATGCGTTTTTGGTGTTGACCCTGTATAAACAGAGGCATGTCCTGCCGCAGTTTTAGTAGGAATGTAATTAAAATGATTATTCTTACAATTAAATCCCTCATTTATCATTCTTTTAAAACCGCCATCCTGATATTTATCCCAAAAACGATTTAAATAATCATAACGCATTTGATCAACAACAATTCCTACAACCACTTTTGGTTTTGTAAAAGGTTGATCTTCTGATTTTTTTTGTGCTTGTAACGTAACGAAACTAAAAAATAGTAACCCGAATAAATAGGTGTTTTTCATGTGTCTATATAAATTATATCTTTAATTTAATAGCATATTTTATAGCCTTTTTTAAGCTTTGTAACTTTGCATAAAATATCTATTTTGCCAAAATTACTCATTTAATTTTTTTAGAACTTTAAATGTAGGTTAAAAGAGATGTGATTTTATTTTTTTACTTTAGCTGTTCGATAATTGATACATGATATACCTTGAAAATATTGGTCGGTATTTTATAATGCTAAAAGAAGTTTTTAGCAGACCTACAAAGTGGAGCATCCTTAAAAGACTTATTTATAAAGAGATTGACGATTTAATTTATGGGTCTTTAGGTATTATAATTTTTATTTCGTTCTTCATTGGAGGTGTTGTTGCAATACAAACAGCTTTAAATATAGACAACCCTTTAATTCCTAAATATCTTATTGGTTTTACAACTCGGCAATCGGTTATTCTAGAGTTTGCACCTACCTTTACCTCTATAATTATGGCAGGAAAAGTAGGTTCTTATATTACTTCCAGTATTGGAACTATGCGTGTTACAGAACAAATTGATGCCCTAGAAGTTATGGGGGTAAACTCTTTAAACTATTTGGTGTTTCCTAAAATTATAGCACTGCTACTCTATCCATTTGTAATTGCAATTGCAATGTATATGGGGATTTTAGGAGGTTGGATGGCTGTAGTTTTTGGAGGATATAGTACGAGTGCCGAATTTATAAGAGGTCTACAAGTAGATTTTGATACTTTCCATGTAGTTTATGCTTTTATTAAAACTATTGTTTTTGCCTTTATTCTAGCTACAATCCCTTCGTTTTATGGTTATTACATGAAAGGAGGAGCTTTAGAAGTAGGAAAAGCGAGTACTTCCTCTTTTGTGTGGACCAGTGTAGCCATTATTATTGCGAATTATTTATTAACTCAAATGTTGCTTGGATAATGATAAAAGTAGAGAATGTACATAAATCTTTTGGGGACACTGAAGTATTAAAAGGGATTTCCACATGCTTTGATAAGGGAAAAACAAATCTTATTATCGGGCAAAGTGGATCTGGAAAAACTGTTTTTTTGAAATGTTTATTAGGTCTTCATCAACCAAATCAAGGTAATATTATTTATAATGACCGTATTTATTCTGAATTGGACGACGACCAAAAAACAGATCTTAGACAAGAAATGGGCATGGTATTTCAAGGAAGTGCACTTTTTGATTCGATGACGGTAGAAGAAAATGTAATGTTTCCGCTTAGAATGTTTTCAAAGTTTCCAAGAAATGAAATGAAAGATCGTGTTGACGAAGTCTTAGAAAGAGTACGATTAATAGATGCACACAAAAAATTACCTTCTGAAATCTCTGGTGGAATGCAGAAACGTGTTGCTATTGCTCGCGCAATTGTAAATCGCCCGAAATATCTTTTTTGTGATGAACCCAATTCTGGTTTAGATCCGAAAACAGCTATTATTATTGACCAATTAATTCAAGAAATTACTCAAGAATTTGATATCACAACAGTAATTAATACGCATGACATGAATTCTGTTATGGAAATTGGCGAAAAAATTGTATTCCTAAAAGATGGGTTAAAAGAATGGGAAGGAACCAATAAAGAAATATTTAGAACCGATAATGAAGCGGTTACTAGTTTTGTATATTCCTCTGATTTATTTAAAAAAGTGAGAGAAATTTACATCAAAGACAACTAAAAACTTCTTTTAATAAAGCAACTTCAACTCTTTTAAATCAAATTCTTTTAAAACTTCATCTTCCAATAATACTATTAAACAGCCATTATTGGCTACTCCTTTTATAAACCCCATTATTAAATCTCCATTTTTAAGTTTAAACGTAGAAGGTTTATCTTTACGAAAAAGCTGACTCTCAAAGGTTTCTTTTATTTTAAATAACTGTCGGTTAATAACCCACTCTTCATATTTTTTAATATGCTCTATTATTTTTAACAATACCTCTTCCTTATTATAAAACACCCCAGTTAAGCATTTTAAAGAAGAAGCATTGGTTACGCCATCAAAGTTTGTTTGATTCAAATTAAGACCAATACCAATAATGGAAGCACTCATTTCTCCCTTTTTAATGATACTTTCAATTAAAATACCGCATATTTTACTATTTGCTGACAAAATGTCGTTAGGCCATTTTATTTTTAAATGTGGAATTCCAAAATAAGTTAATGCATCATAAATAGCTAAAGAGATAGCCATACTCAGGTAAAATTGCTCCTCTTTTTGCAAGCAATTAATTTTCTTATATACACTAAAAGTAAGGTTTTTCCCCGGTTCGGACACCCATTGCGTCCCCATTTGACCCCTTCCTTCATTTTGTTTTTCGGTAGTAACAATAGTGTAATCTTCCAATTCTTTATGCGCTGCTAAGCGTCTTAAAAAAGAATTTGTAGAATCGATGGCATCAAGTTTGATTAAATTCATAGAAATAACTACATTAAATATGTAATGTTATGTTAATTTGAATAGTTCAAAAACTAAAAAAATAATAACTTTGTGAAAATAAAAATTTTTAATGGCAAAAACGAATAGTAGCACAGATCAATTAATAACATTTATCTTAAAAGGAATTGAAGAGGTTAAGGGTAATGACGTAAATATTTTAGACCTAAGAGATATTGAGAATACGGTTTGTGATTACTTTATAATCTGTAATGGTACTTCGAACACTCAAGTAAATGCCATCGTAAATTCCATACAAAAAATTGTTAGTCGCGAAATTAAAGACAAGCCTTGGCACATAGAAGGTACAGACAATGCCGAATGGGTGCTTATGGACTATGTAAATGTAGTGGTGCATGTTTTCCAAAAACATGTAAGAGAATATTACGATATCGAAGGATTATGGGGAGACGCAAAAGTAACCGCAATCTCAAACTAAGCAATTTAGCTTTCTAGAGTTTTCACAATTATTAAGGTGAATTAAAAGTAAACATTTTTCGTTATTAACGAAATATAATACCCATATTTGGGTTGAATAAGAAAAAATTAATGGCAAAAGAAAATAACAACAATTCAAGCCCTAAAAAACCTAAATTCAGTTCGTACTGGATTTACGGAGCTATTTTAGTTTTCATCATCGGTCTACAGTTTTTCTCTGGAGGTAGTAGCTGGCAAACACCCCCAGATATTACTCCTGCAAAATTGCAAGAATTCCTTAAAGATGGAGATGTTAGTAAAGTTGAAATTATTACAAACATTAGACAGGCAAGAGTCTATCTAACAAAAGAAGCTCAAGATAAAGAGATTCATAAAAAAACAGCGGATAAATCCATCATCCCCTCTACTTCTCAAGTTCCTCAATACATATTAAACTATGGAGATCTTCAGAATTTTGAGAATGATATTAAAAAAACCATCACCGAAGATAACTTATCAACATCCGTAGGATATGATACAGAATCTAACGCTTTTGGCGATTTACTACTTTCGCTATTACCATTTGTACTAATAATTGGTATCTGGTTATTCCTTATGAGAAGAATGTCTGGTGGAGGCGCAGGTGGTGCTGGCGGACAAATATTTAATATTGGAAAATCTAAAGCACGCTTGTTTGACGAAAAAACAGATATGAAAGTAACGTTTAAAGACGTAGCTGGATTGGAAGGTGCAAAAGAGGAAGTGCAAGAAATTGTAGATTTCCTTAAAAACCCTGAAAAATATACTTCGCTAGGAGGTAAAATCCCAAAAGGTGCTTTATTAGTAGGTTCTCCTGGTACAGGTAAAACCTTATTAGCAAAAGCAGTAGCTGGAGAAGCAAAGGTTCCTTTTTTCTCTTTATCTGGTTCGGATTTTGTGGAAATGTTTGTAGGAGTTGGGGCTTCTAGAGTTCGTGATTTATTTAAACAAGCTAAAGATAAATCTCCGGCAATTATCTTTATTGATGAGATTGATGCAATCGGAAGAGCTAGAGGAAAAAATAATATGACTGGTAGTAATGATGAGCGTGAAAACACTCTAAATCAATTGCTAACCGAAATGGATGGTTTTGGAACCAATACTAATGTAATTGTTTTGGCCGCTACCAACCGTGCAGATATTTTAGATAAAGCATTAATGAGAGCTGGTCGTTTTGACCGCCAAATATATGTAGACCTACCAGACGTTCGTGAGCGTAAAGAGATTTTTGAAGTTCATTTACGACCTATTAAAACTTCTGAAGCTTTAGATCCAGAGTTTTTAGCTAAACAAACTCCTGGCTTCTCAGGAGCTGATATTGCAAATGTTTGTAATGAAGCTGCTCTAATTGCTGCTAGAAATGGCAAAAAAGCAGTAGACAAACAATCTTTCTTAGATGCAGTAGATAGAATTGTAGGAGGTTTAGAAAAGAAAAATAAAATTATTACTCCAACCGAGAAAAAAACTATTGCATTCCACGAAGCTGGACACGCAACAGTTAGTTGGATGTTAGAACACGCCGCTCCCCTTGTAAAAGTTACTATTGTTCCTAGAGGACAAAGCTTAGGTGCCGCATGGTATTTACCAGAAGAGCGCTTAATTGTTCATCCTGAACAAATGGCAGACGAAATGTGTGCCGCTTTAGGAGGAAGAGCTGCAGAAAAAGTAATGTTCGACAGAATTTCTACAGGCGCTCTTAGCGACCTTGAGAAGGTAACTAAGCAAGCTAGAGCTATGGTTACTATTTACGGATTGAATGAAAAAATAGGAAATTTAACTTATTATGATTCAAGCGGACAAACAGACTATAATTTCTCAAAACCTTATAGTGAGGAAACTGCTCAACTTATCGATAAAGAAATCTCTAAAATTATTGAAGCTCAATACGTAAGAGCTGTAAAACTTTTAGAAGACAATAAAGATAAATTAACAGAGCTAGCAGAACACTTGCTTGAGAAAGAGGTGATTTTTAAAGACGATTTAGAACGAATTTTCGGAAAAAGACCTTTTGGAAGAGACCTTGAAGAAGGTCCAGAAAAAAAGTTACTAGAAAATTAATTTATACAAACGGGGGTAGTTTATAAAATTTACCCCCGTTTTCTACGTTATAGTTAATAATTTCATACTTTTATATATTAATAGCATAAACAATAAAATAACTCCCCCATTAAATTAAGAATGAGCTTATTTAAAAAACTTTTCGGATCAAAACAAAAACAGGAAGCTTCTGGTACAGGAACTGATCAAAGAGGAAAGTTTATGCCAGAAATAAAGCTTCCAACAGACGAAAAATTTACAATCAATTTCAAAAAAAATGGTGGTAAATTCTTGTATTGTGACTCTATTGAAGAAATTTACGATTGTTTTAATAGCATCCTTTCTGAAAATAATTGGACACAAGAACAAGTTTGTTGCATTGATTCTAAATTAAGCACTACATTTCAAAAATATAATTTCAGCAAAAGCAATACGTGTCAGAATGCAACACTACTATTATCTCCTTGTGAGAATTTAGTTGCAGACAACGGTGCAATTCTTATCTCTTCTAATCAAATAAAAGAAAGTAAATTAAACGATTTACCTGATAATTTTATAATCTTCGCCACTACAAGTCAGCTTGTAGACACAATTGGAGAAGGATTAAGAGGCATTAAGAATAAAAATAAAAATCAGATTCCCACAAACATAACTACTATTAAGCACTTTAGCATAAAAGAAGAAAATGATTTTCTTACTTACGGAAGTAGTTCAAAAAACTTATATTTGCTGCTTCTTGAGGATTTATAATCCTTATTAAAAGAGCAACAATATAAACAACTTAAACCTAACTGTGTGAAAGAACTTCTTAAACGTGCCTTAACAGGTATTCTCTATGTTTTTTTACTATTAGCAGCAGTATTTCTTAGTAATGATGCTTTTGATTTCCTCTTTCTAATTTTTGGAATTACTTGTATTTATGAATTCAAAAAAATTATTAGACTAAGTGGTTATTATATCTTTCTAGCTTTTTTAGCTTTTTGGTGGGTTTTTATATATCTCTTAGGCGAAATAGATCAACAAGAAATACTTAGAATCATACTTCTCGTTATTTGCATTGCAGTTAATATTGTTTTAATTGGACGACTTTACTCTAAACGAAAATTAGATTATTCAAATACCCAAAAATTTATTATCACTCTTTGTTATATAGGTGGAGGATGTATCTTTTTAACCATGATTCCATACCAAGCTCAGCATTTTGCTAAGTCTTTAATAATTGGTATTTTTATATTGATATGGGTAAACGATTCTTTTGCTTATTTAGTAGGCAAGAGTATCGGAAGAAATAAGCTTTTCCCAAGTGTTTCCCCTAAAAAAACTATCGAAGGTTTTGTTGGCGGATTACTATTTGCCTTAGTTGCAGCGTATGTTTTATATTGCTATAGCGAGGAACTTAATTTACAACAATGGTTAATCTTAGCCATTGTTGTGGTGGTAACTGGATCTATTGGAGACTTAGTAGAATCCAAATTTAAACGTTTGGCTGGCGTAAAAGATAGCGGCGCTATTTTACCTGGACATGGCGGATTATTAGACAGACTTGACAGCTTAATATTTGCTGCTCCATTTGCATATTTAACACTTCAAATTTTTCATTATGTTTCATAAAGAGGGTCATAAAATCATTGCGATTACCTTTATTCTTGTTGCAGCAGCCATTATTATAGCTCAATTTTATATTGACATTTATTGGCTAAAAACTCTTATTCAAGTTGTTTTTCTTTTCATTTTAGTTTTGATCCTTCAATTTTTTAGGAATCCTAAACGCACAACACAAATTACAGATGAAAATATCATCGCACCTGTAGATGGAAAAGTGGTGGTGATTGAAGAGGTATTTGAAAAAGAATATTTTAAAGACAAACGAATTCAAGTTTCCATATTTATGTCCCCTATTAATGTTCATGTAACTCGCTACGCATTAAGTGGAATTGTAAAATATAGCAAATACCATCCTGGAAAGTTTTTGGTTGCATGGCACCCCAAAGCATCCGAAGAAAATGAAAGAACTACTGTAGTTGTTAAGAATGCTTCTTATGGAGAAGTTCTTTACAGACAAATTGCTGGAGCGCTTGCTAAACGTATTGTAAATTATGCAAAAGAAGGAGACGAAGTGGTTCAAGGAACCGATGCAGGATTTATAAAATTTGGTTCTAGAGTAGATTTATTTTTACCCTTGGGCACTGACATTAAAGTAGCTTTAAACCAAAAAGTTAAAGGTGGTGTTGATATAATTGCAAATTAACAAATGACTTCTGAAGAACTACATAAAGAATTTGAAGAGGCTGTAGAGCGAGTAAACAGCTATGAAAATTTATTTCCAGCCGATTTTTTGTTGCGCCTATATGCCTATTACAAAAAAGCTACTCAAAATAGCGAACCCCCAAGTAGCAGGAGATCTATAATAAATGCTTTCAAAGCAAACGCACTTTTTCAAGCCCGAGGACTCACCGAAGACCAAGCCAAAGAACATTATGTTGCTTTAGTAAAAGAATATTTTAAGTATTAAAACATTAATGCCTGAGTTAAAATACAAGACCGCTTCGCTTTAATAAAACAGTACAAAGATAAAAGTTTATAAAGTAAAAAGTTAAACAGGGCAAACTCACACTTTGCAAAACAAAGTGAAATTCAGTAAAGATCCATTTGAATCAATCTTAAATTTCAAATTTTGACACTTTTTTTATTTTCAATGAACTTAAAAATTGCTTTCACATAAAAATAAGTAGGAATAAAAGGCTTTAGTTTAGAACTATATTGATTATTTGCTAGCTCTAATATCAATCCAACAATCAGTGACTTTATGCTTTTCGTTTCTTTTGCTCGCCCAAAAGAAACGAAACAAAGAAAAAGGCACCTTATCCAATGAATTTTTTCGACAACGAGCTCGGAAAACCGTAACCGAAACGCTGCGTCGCTACACTCCTGATTTCAGAGCTTTCGGCCACTATTCTGCGGATAAGGGATTTAGTTGCGCTAGCCATTAATACTACTTTAACGAAAGCTAAATAAAAAGTATGAGTTTGTCCTGGAAATAACATTACTAAACTCCTCTTTTTATTCGTTTTTTCTTAATGAACTCATCTTAACTTTTTTTATCGAACAACAATAAAATAATTCTGAGGCTTTTTACTATTATAAAATCAACTACCTCAAGGCAAGCCTACGAGGTATTCAAAGGAAAATAATTTAACCCATTTCGACGTAGAACCCTTCGGCAAACTCAAGGCAGGCTTCGGATAATAAAACCCTCAATGAGGGATTGAAATACTTTTCTACTTCAAACTCTTTAAACTTTCTTTTAGCGTTTCAATTTTAGCAAGCGCATCTGCTTCTTTTTGCTTTTCTATCGCTACTACTTTTTCTGGAGCACTTCCTACAAAACGTTCGTTAGATAATTTTTTCTGAACAGATTTTAAGAAACCTTCTGTATATTTTAGCTCCTCCTCTATTTTCTTTATCTCTTCTTCCACATCAATAGCACCGCTTACTGGAATAAAATACTCATTAGATTTTACTCTAAAAGATAAAGCTCCGTCCACTTTTTCTGTTACGTAAGAAAGTTCCTCTATATTTCCTAACTTCTTAATAATAGAATCGAATGTTTTTAAAACCCCATCATTATTCATTACAGATAAAGAAATCTCATTCTTAAAAGCAATATTTTTTTCTTTTCTAATGGTTCTTATTCCCGAAATCACTTCAGCAGCAAATTCAAAATCAGCAATTACCTTTTCATCTGCTTTAGAAACTTCAGGCCATTTTGCTACAATCAATGCTTCCTTAGGAGAACGCTCTGCCATAAGTTGCCATATTTCTTCAGATAAGAATGGCATAAATGGATGTAAGAGTTTTAAATTTTCTTCAAATAAAGCAATTATCTCTTTATAAGTTTTTGCATCTATAGGCTGTTGATATGCTGGTTTCACCATTTCTAGTAACCAAGAGCAGAAATCGTCCCAAACAAGCTTATATGTTGCCATTAAAGCATCAGATATTCTATATTTAGAAAACTGTTCTTCAATATTTATTAATGTATGCTGAAATTTATTTTTGTACCAATTAATTGCAGTTGAAGCATATGCTGGCTGCTCAATATCGGCAACTTCCCAACCTTTAACCAAACGGAAGGCATTCCATATTTTATTGGCAAAGTTTTTTCCTTGCTGGCATAAGCTTTCATCAAACAATAAGTCGTTTCCAGCAGCAGAGCTCAACAACAATCCAACTCGAACTCCATCTGCACCAAACTCTTCAATTAATTTTAAAGCATCTGGCGAATTCCCTAAAGACTTCGACATTTTTCGACGCTGTTTATCTCTTACCAATCCAGTTAAATATACATTGGTAAATGGTTTTTGATCGCGGAATTCGTAACCAGCAAAAATCATTCTTGCAACCCAAAAGAATAGAATATCTGGCCCAGTTACCAAATCGTTAGTTGGGTAATAATATTCAATTTCTTTATTTTCAGGCTCCATAATTCCGTTAAAAACACTAATTGGCCATAACCATGAAGAAAACCAAGTATCTAACGAGTCTTCGTCTTGCTTCAAATTGGCTACCGTTAAATTTGTGTTCCCCGATTTTTCTTTAGCTTTTGTTAGTGCCTCTTCAATACTTTCTGCAACTACAAAATCGTTTTCCCCATCACCAAAATAATATGCTGGTATTTGATGCCCCCACCAAAGCTGACGAGAAATATTCCAGTCTCGGATATTTTCTAACCAATGACGGTAGGTATTTTCAAATTTTGAAGGAAAAAGTTGAATTTCTTTATCAGTTAAAACTGCATCCAAAGCAGGTTTTACCAAATCTTCCATTTTTAAAAACCACTGATCAGACAAACGAGGTTCAATTACCGCTTTTGTACGTTCCGAAGTCCCTACTTTATTCATATGATTTTCAGTTTTTACTAAAAATCCTTTTTCTTCTAATTCTTTTGAAATTTCTTTTCGAACCACAAATCGATCTTTCCCTTCGTAATGAAGTCCATTACTATTTAAAGTAGCATCCTCATTAAAAATATCGATTACTTCCAATTTGTGTTTTTCACCTAAATTCTTATCATTTTCATCATGAGCAGGAGTTACTTTTAAACATCCTGTTCCGAATTCAATATCAACATATTCATCTTCAATAATAGGAATTACACGGTTGGTTAAAGGCACAATTGCCTTTTTACCTTTTAAATGTGAATAACGCTCATCCTTAGGGTTAATACAAATAGCAGTATCTCCCAAAATAGTTTCTGGACGCGTAGTTGCAATTGTTACAACCTCCCCCGCCTCCTCCGAAGGTAGGGAACCATCTCCATCTACAATAGTATATTTTAAATAATAAAGGAGTCCTTGGCGTTCTTCATAAATAACCTCTTCATCAGAAAGTGTAGTTTTAGCCTCTGGATCCCAATTTACCATACGATATCCACGGTAAATCATTCCTTTTTCAAATAAATCGACAAAAACTTTAATTACAGAAGCCGACATATCGTCATCCATTGTAAATTTTGTACGATCCCAATCGCATGAACATCCAAGTTTCTTAAGCTGATCTAAGATTACACCTCCATACTCATCTGTCCAATCCCAAGCATGTTTTAGAAATTCTTCTCGAGTTAGATCGGATTTATTAATTCCTTGCTCCTTCAATTTTGCTACTACTTTAGCTTCCGTAGCAATTGATGCATGGTCTGTACCTGGCACCCAGCAAGCGTTTAAGCCTTTTAAACGTGCTTTTCTAATCAACACATCCTGAATAGTGTTATTCAACATATGTCCCATATGCAATACTCCAGTGACGTTTGGTGGCGGAATTACAATGGTATATGGCTCTCTTTCATCTGGCTCTGAGCGAAAAAATTCATTTTTCGTCCAGTAGTCATACCACTTACTCTCAACCGATTTGGCATCATACTTTGATGGAATATTCATATTTTGGAACACTTTTTGGATTAAGACTGCAAAAGTAGCTATATCCGCAAGATTATAAAAGATAATCGATAAATTTTGCGGGGTGGTTAAAAGTAAGTAAATTTGATATTCACTTAAATCTGAAAACAATGAAAAAATTACTAATGCTTTTATTTGTTGGAGTAATTGGTTTTACTGCCACCGCTCAAGACAAAACTGCAAAAATAGAATTTAAGAACGATGTGATTGACTATGGTGAGATTACAAAAGGAAGTGATGGAGTTCGTGTATTTGAATTTACAAACACAGGGGCTGTTCCTTTAGTTATTTCTAATGTACGTTCAAGTTGTGGCTGTACTATTCCAAAAAAACCAAAAGACCCTATAGCTCCTGGAGACACTGGAGTTATTGAGGTTAAATATGATACTAACCGTGTTGGACCAATTAGAAAAACTATTACTGTTCAATCCAATGCTGAAACCCCTACAGTGGCTTTAAAAATTAAAGGAACTGTAGTTGCAAATAGTACAGGAAAATAAATTTTTTAAATGAAAATAGAAAGCGATTCCCGTTTGGGAATCGCTTTTTTTATTTTAATTAAGTTGAATTTATAATACTTTTTGAAGTTTAAAATTAAATTTTAAGGTAGAACCACTCCTCTCAACCGTTACATAAACAGTTTTACCAACCCTTTCATTCATCATTTCGCTTACTTGTTGCAAAGAATAATTGTGCACATTCTTTTTATTAACCTGTAAAATAACATCTCCTTCTCTCAAACCTACTATGGCTGCTGGACTACCATCTCTAATTTCGGCTATTTCAAGCGCAGGATGTAATTCAAAATTATATTGTTTTTGAAGGTATATTTTAACCCCTTGATTGTTACTTTCATTTTTAGCATATCCTTCTTCATTTCTTACTAATGCTTTAACCATTCTTAGTCCGTTATGCTGAAGCTCAATTCCGCTCATATTATATTTAAAAGGATCTTTAAAATTTCCATTTCGTTTAAAAGTAATTTGCTCATTTGTATAATCAAAAACCAGATCAAATCTCCTTAATATCTCTGAACCTATGGAGCCATTTCTATCGCGCATAGAAGTTATATATTGTATAGAAACAGCATCAGGGTATGCCACTTTAGCTTCTTTTAATTCAAATTCTCCTAATGTAAACCGCTGTACTCTAGCACGTTTCCCATGTACTTTACCACTTAATCCATATCCTAAAAAATCATCAAAAAACTTAAGAGGTCCAGAAATCTCACCCTCAGTATTCTCAAAAAGCCATAGCGCATCAGAACTTCCGCTATCTATTAACAGTTTTACTTTTTTCTCGTCTATAGCAGTATATTGCTTAACATTGGCATACACATAGGCTTTACTCCCTTCAAGTGTTAAAGGTAAAGTTTCGCACTTATTACATCTTTTATAATTATAGGAATCAGGATTATAAAACTTCATTTTCTTTGCACTATAATCTACTTCAACCACAAAGTTTTTCAGTAAATCGTACCCAATAATTCCATGTACTTTATACCCCATTTGAGGAGAAAAGTTTAGTCCGCTATCGGTAATTAAATAAAAATCTTGATTATAATTATAGACGTCTCCAAGTTTAAAAACATTTCCTTTAGAATGCAATGCTTTTATAGGCTGTCCGCCTCCCAGACCTCGAAGAATAATTTCTTTGGTATTTTTAATTTCTACGGAATCACTATCTGTGATATTAAAAAGGATAGGTTTATTAACTCCTGTGTCTAAAATAAATGACAATTCCACACCATTTACTTTTACTGGTAACACAATTAGGTTATTTACAAAATCAAATTTGACTTTTTCAAATTTCTCATCTTCTCTTAAACTAAATCCTCCTTGTGCATAAGAAAAAAAGCAAACAGCAAACAGTAATCCACATACAATATGTTTCTTTAAAGTAGCCATAACGACAAGCTTTACTTGCTCGTTCCTTTAAAATTACTAAAAAAACTTCAGTTTTAATCATAATTTAACATTTTGTAATATCAAGAAGAACGTTGTATATGTAACGATTTATAAAATATATTTTGCAAATTTGCACGATATAAAATTTGAGTTATGCCTATAATTTCTGACAAAGGCCGAAAAATGCCTGAATCCCCTATAAGAAAGTTAGTTCCTTATGCTGAAGATGCTAAGAAGAGAGGAATCAATGTATTTCATTTAAATATTGGTCAGCCCGATATTAAAACACCTCAAGTAGCTCTTGATGCTGTTAAAAATAATACGCTAGAGATACTAGAATATAGCAGAAGTGAAGGTTCTGAGGAGTATAGAACTAAATTAGCTAAATATTACGCTGGACGTGATATAAATGTTGATCCGAAAGAAATTATTATTACTACTGGAGGTTCAGAAGCACTAATGTTTAGCATGGGCTCTATTACAGATACCGATGATGAAATTATTATTCCTGAACCTTTTTATGCAAACTATAATGGTTTTGCAACTGCATCTGGAGTAAAAGTAGTTCCGGTAGTTTCTAAAATTGACAATAATTTTGCGCTTCCTCCAATTGAGGATTTTGAAAAATTAATTACTCCTAAAACAAAGGCTATTTTAATTTGTAATCCTGGAAATCCAACAGGATATATGTACTCTAAAGAAGAAATTAAAAAATTAGCTTCTATTGTAAGAAAACACGATTTATTTTTAATTGCCGATGAAGTATACCGTGAGTTTGCATATGATGGTGCAGAGCATTACTCAATCCTACAAGAAGAAGGATTAGAAAATAATGCTATTGTTATTGATTCTGTATCTAAACGCTACAGCATGTGTGGCGCTAGAATAGGATGTTTAATTACAAGAAATAAAGAAGTAATAAATACTGCATTAAAATTTGCTCAGGCTAGATTATCTCCGCCTTCTTTTGCTTTAATAGCTAGTGAAGCAGCGCTAGAAACTCCTCAAAGTTATTTTGACGAAGTTATTGAAGAATATGTTGAAAGAAGAGATTTATTAATTTCTGAATTACATAAAATAGAAGGTGTAACAGTAGCAAAACCTCAAGGTGCATTTTACTGTATAGCCAAATTACCAGTAAAAAACACTGATGAATTTGCACAATGGCTTTTAGAGGAATTTGAACTAAATGGCGAAACTGTTATGGTTGCTCCTGCTGCAGGTTTTTATTCAACTCCTGGAATTGGGTACGACCAAGTTAGAATTGCTTATGTTTTAAAGAAAGAAAACCTTGTAAAAGCAGTTACTATTTTAAAAGAAGCTCTAAAAAAATACAATGCATAAACAAGATGCCATTCTTCATAACATCTCATTAAAACCATACAATACTTTTGGAATTGATGTAAAGGCAAAAAATTTTATTGCTGTTTCCTCTTTGAAAGAACTTAAAGAGGTGTTCTTATTAAAAGAATACCCAACTAAGTTTATTCTTGGAGGAGGCAGTAATATGCTTCTTACAAAAGATGTTGATGATTTAGTGGTAAATATTAATCTTAAAGGGAAAGAAATTATTTCTGAAAATGGTAATACTACCCTTGTTAAGGTTAAAGCTGGAGAAAACTGGCATGAATTTGTACTCTGGGCACTCAGTCAAAATTTGGGTGGCGTAGAGAATTTATCATTAATTCCTGGTAATGTAGGTACAGCTCCTATTCAAAATATTGGGGCTTATGGAGTAGAATTAAAAGATGTATTTTATTCTTGTGAGGCTTTAAATACTAAAACCTTGGAAGTTAAACCATTTTCTAAAGAGGAATGCAATTTTGGATATCGAGATTCTTACTTCAAGAGAAATAAGGGGGAATATATTATAACTTCGGTTACTTTTAAGCTTACCAATACAGACCATAAACTCAATATTTCTTATGGTGCTATTGAGGCAGAATTAAAAAATAAGAAAGTAACACATCCAACAATTACAGACATCTCTAATGCGGTTATAAGTATTAGAAAAAGTAAACTTCCAGACCCAAAAGAATTAGGAAATAGCGGTAGTTTCTTTAAAAATCCAATAATTAATAAGGCACAATTTGAAAATTTATTGGCAACCAATCCAATGATGCCCCATTATGTAGTTTCAGCTAACGAAATTAAAATTCCAGCAGGTTGGTTAATAGAACAATGTGGATTTAAAGGAAAAAGATTTGGAGATGCTGGAGTCCATAAAAACCAAGCCTTGGTGATAGTTAATTACGGAAATGCAAGCGGAAAAGAACTATGGGAACTAGCGCTTAGCATCCAACAATCGGTTAAAGAAAAATTCAATATCAATATAGAACCAGAAGTAAATATTTATTAAACGTAAATAGAAAAATATACGTACACGTACTTTTTATCGTTTAAATTAATAAATTTGGTCACCCCATCGAAATTTATAAAACTTCAATGGCAATTTCTATTTATATGTTATAAGCATAAAATCGCATGAGTCAACTTCTTGAAAAAAATATTATAACCCTCCTTGAAAAAAAAGAGGAAAAAGGAATGTCCCTTTTATATGAATATTATGGAGACACGCTCTTTGGTGTTGCTTTAAAAATAACTAAAGACGAAGATCTTGCCAAGGACGTTTTACAAATAAGTTTAATGAAGATTTGGAAGAAAATAGACACTTACGATGCAAAAAAGTCTAAGCTTTTTACGTGGATGTTTCGCATTACTCGAAATACAGCCATTGATAAAATAAGAAGTTTGAATTTAAAACGCGATCAAGAGATCCAAATCGAAGTTTCAGACGTATATAATTTAGGAGTTGATAGTGTAAACCCTGAGCACATTGATATAAAGAAGCATTTAGGCTCACTTGACGACAAATATCAAATAGTTATGGAAGCCTTATTTTTCCAAGGCATGACTCAACAAGAAGCCAGTGAAGCATTAGACATTCCTTTAGGGACTATAAAGTCTAGACTTAAGATTGGTCTTAGAGAACTAAGACGTATATATGACCCTGCTATGTTGTCAATTTTGTTTTATTTGATAATTAAGTGAAAGCCATGAAAAACGAAGTAAAAATATTTTTAGAAAGCGACTTGTTGGAACGCTATTTAGTTGGCGAAACAAGTTATGAAGAAGAAGTTCGTGTAGAACACTATTTAGATACTTACCCAGAAGTAGAAAAGGAATACAATACATTACAAGATAATTTAGAATTATACGCTAAAGCACATGCAAAACAAGCTCCTTTAAACATAAAAGAGGCTGTTTTAGATGAAATAAAAAGTGACATAGAGAGTGATAATTCAACTAAAAAATCCATTCCATGGTATTTTATAGCTGCATGTATTACTACCTTCCTTTTTGGAGCTACAACAATTACCCTTTGGAAGCAAAACAAATTGCTTTCCAATGAAAAAAATACAGTAGCTAGCCAAATTGAGAATTTAAAGAAAGACATTGTTACAACAAATTCTAAATTAGAAAACATAAAAAGTAAATACGCCGTTTTAAATGATCCTGAAACTCGTAAATATGTTATCCACGGAAATGAAAGAGCAAAAAATTTAAGATCTGTAGCATACATCAATTCTAAAGAAAGAATTTCTGCTATAAACGTTGTTTCCATGCCCGACCTTCCAGAAGACAAAGAGTTTAAAATGTGGGCTGAAGTAAATGGAGAAATGGTAAGCTTAGGAGTTTTGGAAAAAGCAGACCGAAAATTAATGGCACTCCCTTTTCAAGACAATGCTACTAATTACAAAATAACTATTGAGTCTAAAGGTAATAATGACTTTGCTTCTATTGATAGTGAAGTTGCCAATATAAAAATTGAAGAAGAAGAAAAATAAAGATTACAAATCAAGCTAACTAAATTTATTTAAAGCCTCAGCGTAACTGCTGAGGCTTTATTTTTTATGAAAGCTTTGTAACTATTTATTTTGATGTTTTGTAACTTTGCACCAAATTAACAGCCTCGAGGCAAGTCCACGAGGTATTCAAAAGAAATAAATTGACTCATTTGGTGCAGAGCCCTTCGGAGAAAATCAGAGCGGGCTTTGGGAACTTAAACCCTCTATGAAGGATTTAAAAGGCCATTATGAAATTTTTTCGAGTCTTTTACGTCTAAACAATAAAAAGAAAGCGTCAAAAATGAAACTTTTATTAATTAGCATAGTATTATTAGGTTTAGCATTCGCTGGAATTGCTATAAAAATATGGGGTAAAAAAGACGGTAAATTTGCTGGAACATGCGCTAGTCAGTCGCCTTTTTTAAACAAAGAAGGAGAAGCTTGTAGTTTTTGTGGTAAGATGCCAGATGAGCAAGACTGCAAAGCAGAACCTCAGCATAATTAATTTTTTTTGATATTTTCTTTCTTAATAAATAGAAACTACTAAAAGTGTAAGAATCTACATTTAAATTCTTTATACTGTTTTCTATTTATTATCTTTAGGAAACTATCTCGGGGAAAGCCCATGAGGTATTCAAAAGAAAATAATTTAATCCCTACCGACATAGAGCCCTTCGGTAAACACTGGACAGGCTTTGGGGAATAAAACCCTCAATAAGGGATTCAAATCTCGATTATCGAGTAAATAAAAAAAACAAAAATTATATTGCCAGTAACCGCACAACACATTCAAGAATCTATTCTTCGCGCAAAAGAAGGGGACCAAAAGTCGTTCAGCTTTCTTCTTGATAATTTTTGGGTTGATGTGTATAGCTTTCAATTATTACGAACTAGAAATGAGAATGAAGCGGAAGATATTACAATTCGCACCTTCTCAAAAGCGTTTGATAAAATAGACACTTACAATAGCGATTTTGAATTTAAAACATGGTTAATTACCATTTCCAAAAACATTCATATTGATCTTATTCGCAAGAAGAAATCCGAACTGAATCATAAAACAATTCTACAAGAAGAAAGTAGCATCTACAATCTAGCAGATGACACTCCTACTGCGGAAGACAATTTAATTACCGAACAAAACCTAGCTACTTTACTTCAGCATATAAAAAAATTAAAACCACATTATCAACAGGTTATTAATTTAAGATACTTCCAAGAATTATCATACACCGAAATTGCTCAAGAATTAGACGAGCCTCTTAATAATGTAAAGGTTAAACTCCTCAGAGCAAAAAAATTACTTGCTGAAATTATTCATCAGAAAAAGAAATAATTTTTTTATACTTTCACTGCCTAATTAACTAGACTAACTTAAAAGTGATACGCTTTATTAAAAAATTAGGCCCTGGACTTTTATTTGCTGGTGCAGCAATTGGGGTGTCCCATTTAGTCCAATCTACCAGAGCAGGAGCCGATTATGGCTATGGCCTACTTTGGGCATTACTATTAGTTCATTTATTTAAATATCCATTTTTTCAATACGGGCCTCGGTATGCCATGGCCACTGGAGAGAGTCTTTTAGATGGCTACAGAAAATTAGGAAAGGGAGTTTTACTTCTTTATTTTATCCTGAATTTCACTACTATGTTTACCATTCAAACGGCAGTAACCATTGTTACCGCTGGATTGGCCTCTAATTTATTCGGAATTACTACCAACCCAATTATATGGAGTATTATTATTACTCTTATATGTATGGTTATTTTAATGCTTGGAAAATATAAGTTATTAGATAATTTGATGAAAATTATTATTACAACCCTAACCATTTGTACTGTAATTGCCATTTTTATAGCCTCATCAAAATCTACAGCACACCTTAGTTTTTCTCAAGTTATTCCTACAGAAACTGCAGGCCTTGCCTTCATTATTGCTTTTATGGGCTGGATGCCCGCTCCTCTAGATGTTTCTGTTTGGCATTCCTTATGGGCGCTAGAAAAAAAGAAAATGGAAAAAACATACAAAACTAAACGCTCTATAACCGATTTTAATATTGGGTACCTCAGCACCATTATTTTAGGAATTTTCTTTTTAAGTCTTGGTGCTTTAGTAATGCATAGCGCCAATGAAAGCTTTAATAGTGGTGCAACACAATTTGCATTTCAGTTTATAAACATGTACACAGAAACCCTAGGAACATATACTTATTATATTATTGCCATTGCTGCATTTACCGCAATGTTTAGCACAACCTTAACCACGTTGGATGCTTCTCCAAGAGCTATGGCAAAAAGCACTACCCTACTATTTAATATTGATGGAAAGTACCACTTTGCAAGTTGGATAATAATTTTGGCTCTTGGAACAATTTGCATTTTACTTTTTCTTTTATCAGAAATGAAAATGCTTATTGATATTGCTACTATTTTATCGTTTGTTACCGCTCCTTTTTACGCCATTATAAACTATAAATTAGTTACTTCTAAACATATGCCTAAAAAATGGAGACCCAGTAAGTCGATGCATGTTTTAAGTTGGGCTGGGATTATTTTTTTAATAGGATTTTCGATTTGGTATCTTTTATCACTTTAAAAAAAGTAGAAAATCTTATCCTATTAGTTGATGACAGATTAACTTAATTTTCAAACTTAACTTTGTATCTTTGTAGTCTAAAATTTCGATATGAGTGTAGATACTGCAAGTAGCATTGCTCCACCTAGAAAAGGGAAACCTAAATGGTTACGAGTAAAACTGCCGACCGGAAAAAAATATACAGAATTAAGAGGTTTAGTAGACAAGTACAACCTTCATACTATTTGTACTTCTGGTAGTTGCCCAAATATGGGGGAATGCTGGGGAGAAGGTACTGCTACTTTTATGATCTTAGGGAATGTTTGTACACGTTCTTGTGGGTTTTGTGGTGTAAAAACTGGACGACCAGAAACTGTAGATTGGGAAGAACCAGAAAAAGTAGCACGTTCTATAAAAATTATGAGCATTAAACATGCTGTAATTACTTCTGTAGATAGAGACGACTTAAAAGATATGGGATCTATTATATGGGCAGAAACTGTAAAATCTATCCGTAGAATGAATCCTACTACCACATTAGAGACACTAATTCCAGATTTCCAAGGAGTAGAAAGAAATATAGATCGTATTGTTGAAGTTTCTCCTGAAGTGGTTTCTCACAACATGGAAACTGTAAGAAGACTAACACGTGAGGTTAGAATTCAAGCAAAATACGACCGTAGCTTGGCTGTTTTAAAATATTTAAAAGATCAAGGAATTAATAGAACCAAATCGGGTATTATGCTTGGTTTAGGCGAAAAAGAAGAAGAAGTTATTGAAACCCTACACGACCTTAGAAAAGCTGATGTAGATGTAGTAACTATTGGACAATATTTACAGCCTTCAAAAAAACACTTACCTGTAAAACAGTTTGTTACTCCTGATCAATTTAAAAAATATGAAGAAATAGGATTAGACCTAGGATTTAGACATGTAGAAAGTGGAGCTTTGGTAAGATCTTCTTACAAAGCACATAAACACATATTATAAAAATGACGCCGCTTTAAAAGGCGGCTTTTTTAATCACACCCTCATCAATAGTAGGGATAAACCCACCTTAGTGGGATTGAATAAATTATCTTGAAAAAAATTAGAATCGCCATAAACGGTTTCGGAAGAATTGGCCGCACTGTTTTCAGATTACTTTTAGAAAATTCTGAAATAGAAGTTGTAGCTATAAATGATTTAGCAGACACGCATACATTAAGTCATTTACTTAAATATGATAGTATTCATGGTGTTTTAAAAAAAGACATTCAACACAATAGAGACCACATAATTGTAGACGGAAAATCTTTTCCCCTATTAAATTGCAATACTTTAACTGCAATTAATTGGAAACCTTTTAATGTTGATTTTGTTATTGAAGCTACTGGAAAATTTAAATCTAGAGAACAATTACAGCATCATATTATTGGAGGAGCTAAAAAGGTAATTTTAGCTGTTCCTCCAAGTGACGATTCTATAAAAATGGTAGTGCTAGGAGTGAATGAAAACATTTTGGATGGCACAGAAGATATTATCTCCAATGCCTCTTGCACCACCAATAATGCAGCGCCAATGATTAAAGTTATAAAAGAACTTTGTGGCATTGAGCAAGCATATATTACTACCGTACATTCCTACACATCCGATCAAAGCCTGCACGATCAACCCCATCGTGATTTACGGCGTGCGCGTGCTGCAGGTCAATCTATTGTTCCTACAACAACAGGCGCGGCTAAAGCCTTAACAAGTATTTTTCCAGAACTTAGTGATACTATAGGAGGTTGTGGAATAAGAGTTCCCGTACCAGACGGTTCTTTAACAGATATTACCTTTAATGTTAAAAAAGAAACTTCCATTGAAGCAGTAAATAATGCTTTTAAAGATGCTTCCAATAGCAGTTTAAAAAATATTTTAGACTACACAGAAGACCCTATTGTGTCTGTAGATATTATAAACAGTCCATACTCTTGCACTTTCGATTCGCAAATGACATCGGTTATCGGAAAAATGGTAAAAATCATTGGGTGGTATGATAATGAATACGGATATAGCAGTCGGATTGTCGATTTAATTCAGCTTATTAAATAGAAATAATTATATTTACTGCATAGCACTAATTGTAATTATGCGCTTTGTAGCCCTCATAATCTTTTTTTTAATGTCATCTATTTCTATAGGTGCACAGACTAATATTGCCTTTAAAGATAGTCTTGAATCTATCACAAAAAGAGTATATGAGTATAAAAATAATGGCGATTATGAAAAGGCTCTATCAGATATAGAAAAAGGACTTCAGCTAGCTGCTAGCTCTGATAATATTGAATCTATTGTAGATTTCTACAATCTTTCTGCAAGACTAAACATTCAATACAAGAAACCTATAAATCCAGGAATTTATTTAAAAGAAGCTAGAGAAGTTCTCAGTTTATATAAATATAATGACGGTAGAGCGCTTACTGCAATTTTAGAAGCCTATTTAGCTGCGAAAGATCAAGATAAGACTAAAGCATATACACTCATAAACGAAGCTTTAGAAGCTGTTGACTATAATGATAAAAGCTTACTAAACAGTGTCCTTTTCTACGAAGGGCTTACCCACAATGAATTAGGAGAATACAACAAGGCAAAATCCATTTTTCAAAAAATGATTCCTCCAGATCATAAATACGAAAAACATTACCTCTCTGCTGCTTCACAATTAGTTTTAGCAAATATTTATGCGAAGGACAGTAACTACGAAAGTGCGGGGATTTTACTAGATAATGTTCTAAGAATTGCTGCACGCCATAAATTCCCAGAAGTTCTACTTGGAACCAATTTATTAAAATATCAAATTGCTAATAAAAAAGAAGATTATTATGCGGCTCTTTTATATTACAAAAAAGCAGATAGCATAAAAGAAAAATATTTCGGGGCAGATATTTTAAGAAAGCAAAATGAAGCTGCTCATACTAACGAAGCGCAATTTTTAAACAATGTAATTGCAAGAATGAGTCAAGATGAAATTGAACAACAACAAAAAGTAAACATCTCCAAACTCACCTCTGTTTTAAGTTCTGCATTGTTAATTATTATTTCTCTTTTAACAATTTCATTATACAGAAACAATCAAATAAAATTTAAAACAAACGATTTATTACTGAAAAAAAATAAAGAGTTACAAATAGCAAAAGAAGATGCCGAAAAAGCCATGCGAGCTAAAGGTCAATTCTTATCTACTGTTAGTCACGAATTGCGCACCCCTCTCTATGCCGTAACTGGATTGACACATTTACTATTAGAAGAAGATCCTAAAGCAAGTCAAAAAGAACATCTAAAATCATTGAAGTTTTCTGGAGAATACCTCTTGGATTTTATTAATGACATCTTACAAATTAATAAAATAGACGCTAATAAGCTAGTTGCCGAAAAAATAATTTTCGATTTTAATAAAACCCTCGAAGATGTTATTTATTCCCTAAGGCAAACCGCCAAAGAGAACAAGAATGTAATTATCCTAAATATTGACCAGGGCATCCCTAAAAAACTTATTGGAGACCCACTTAAACTTTCTCAAATCTTAATCAATTTAGTTGGAAATGCTTTAAAATTTACTGAAAACGGAAAAGTTATTGTAAATGCTAAACTTCTAAATTCTGACAAGGGAAGATATAAAATTCATTTTGAAGTAAATGATGAAGGAATAGGCATTTCTGAAGAGATGCAGCAAAATATTTTTGAAAGTTTTTCTCAAGGTTCTATTCAGATTAATAGAAAATATGGAGGTACAGGATTAGGATTAACCATTGTAAGAAGTTTATTAAGCTTATTCAATAGCGACATAAATGTGAAAAGTGAAATTGGAATGGGAAGTTCATTTTATTTTAGTCTTGAATTTACCACCCCAGATCCTTCCGAAATTATAGAGGTAGGATCTGAAGATCTTGAAGAAGCTATTTTAAAAGATTTATACTTTTTGATAGTTGAAGACAATAAAATCAATCAAGTTATTACTAAAAAAATGCTAGCCAAGAAAGGTATTAATTGTGATGTTGCAGACAATGGATATGATGCTATTAAATTAGCTAAAGAAAACACATATGATCTTATTTTAATGGACATCCATATGCCAGGAATTAGCGGATTAAAAGCTACCGAAGAAATTAGAAAATTCGATAAAAATATCCCTATTATTGCGTTAACGGCATTAACTATTGATGAAAGTACAGACGATTTCTTTAGTTACGGCTGTAATGATATTATTACAAAACCTTTTAAGCCAGATTTATTCTATAAAATTATTGGCGCTTCAATTTTAAAAACCACTAATCAAGTTTAAGAATTTGTAGCCACAAAGTCCAAAACAAGAGTATCAAATATTTCTTGATTATTTAAAAATGTAGTTTCAATTGGCATATAATAAACATTATCCAGCTGTTTTTCCAATCTTACAAAATCTTTTTCTGTAGTTAAGACGAAGTCTTTTTCTTTTAAACCTTCAATTTCAGAAGCTGAGAAATTGTGATGATCTGGATATTTACAATGTTTAAAACTTAATCCTTTTTCAGACAAATGCTTCAAAAAAGGTTCTGGATGTGCAATTCCTGTAACTACTGTAATTTCCTTCTCTTTAAGCGTATCAACTAAAAGTGAACTTGTATTAGAAAATACTTCATTTTTATAATTAATCCCCGTAAAAAATACTTTCTGATTAGGTTGTACCTTTAATTGCTGAATTATTTGTTGTTGATTTTCCGAAGAAAAATCTAACGGACATTTAGTTACTAGAATAACGTCCGCTCTTTTAGCCTGCGATTTCAAATCTCGGAGATTCCCAGCTGGGAGCAAAAAATCGTTAGTATACAAATCGTTATGCATGGTTAAAAGAATATTTAATCCAGCCTTCACTTTTCGGTGTTGAAAAGCATCATCTAAAAGTATAACTTCAGGATGTAAAACTTCCTTTAATTCAGAAATTCCATGGCGTCTATCTTCATCTACAGCAACAGCAACCCCTTTCAATTTCTTAAAATATTGAAAAGGTTCGTCTCCAATTTTTTCAACAGAAATATTTTCATTTGCTAAAACAAAACCTTTAGAAGCACGTTTATAACCCCTACTTAAAATGGCTGTTTTATATTTTTTACGAAGAAGTGTAGCAATATATTCTGTCATTGGAGTTTTTCCAGTACCCCCAACACTAACATTCCCGATACAAATAACAGGAAAATCGTAACTTACCGATTTGAAAAACTGAATATCAAATAAGTAGTTCCTTAAAAAAATGATAGCTCCATATATCCATGAAACCGGTAAGAGCAATTTTCTCCATCTTCGCATAAAGCGAAATTAGAATATTTTATCTTTGAAAAAAAATGACTGTATGCTTATTCAAGATGTAATTAATGCCATAGAAGAAATTGCGCCACTTCCTTATGCTGAAGATTTTGACAATGTAGGATTGCTTATAGGCGATAAAACCGAAAAAATAACAGGTGTTTTAGTGTGTTTAGACACACTTGAAGAAGTTGTTGATGAGGCTATTGAGAAAAATTGTAATCTTATTGTTAGTTTTCATCCAATTATTTTTAGCGGATTAAAAAAAATAACGGGAAAGAATTATGTAGAGCGCGTGGTATTAAAAGCTATTAAAAATAATATTTCCATTTATTCCCCACATACTGCATTAGACAATAGTTTTGTTGGTGTAAACGCAAAGATTTGTGATGTACTAGGACTGAAAAATAAAAAAGTTTTAATTCCGCAGAAAAGTACTATTAAGAAACTAATTACATTTATTCCAACAAATAGTGCAGACAAATTACGAGAAGCTCTTTTTAATGTAGGCGGAGGTTCTATTGGAAATTACGACCATTGTAGTTTTAATATTCAAGGCAAAGGGAGTTTTAAAGGAAATGAAGCTTCAAATCCAGTAATTGGAGAAAAGGGAATTACACATTTTGAAGAAGAAACTCAAATTGGAATTACATTTCCAAAGCATTTAGAAAGTAAAATTTTAAATACACTATTTGCAAATCATCCTTATGAAGAGGTAGCTTATGAAGTTACAACCCTTGAAAATACAAACCAACACATTGGTATTGGGATGATTGGAGAGTTGGAAACTGCACAAAATCCAATAGAATTTCTTAAATTCGTAAAAGAACGTATGCAAACGGGGTGTGTAAGGCATTCTAAACTAATTGATAAGAAAATAAAAAAAGTAGCTGTTTTGGGTGGTAGTGGAGCATTTGCAATTCCCAATGCCGTCATGGCTGGAGCTGATATTTACATTACAGGCGATGTAAAATATCACGACTTTTACAAGGCTGAAAACAAGATAATTATAGCCGATATTGGTCATTATGAAACCGAACAGTTCACAAAAAATCTTTTAGTTGAGTATCTTACAAAAAAATTCACTAATTTTGCAGTCGTTTTATCAGTTTGTAATACAAATCCCGTCAAGTATTTATAAAAAATATGGCAAAGAAAATAGAAGCAACAGTAGAAGAAAAGTTAAGAACCTTATACGATTTGCAACTTATCGATTCTAGAATCGATGAAATAAGAAATGTTCGTGGTGAATTACCTTTAGAGGTTGAAGATTTAGAGGATGAAGTAGAAGGTTTAAGAACACGTTTAGATAAACTCAACGGGAATCTCGAAGAAATCACTCAAGAGATTGCCAATAAGAAAAACCTTATTGAGGAGTCTAAATCTTCTATTAAAAAATATACCGAGCAACAAAAGAATGTTCGTAATAATAGAGAGTTCAACTCTTTATCTAAAGAAATTGAATTTCAGGAATTAGAAATTGAATTGGCTGAAAAACACATCAAAGAATTCAAAGCTCAAATTGAGCAGAAAAAAGAGGTGATTAATCAATCTAAAGAGCGTTTATCTGAAAGAGAAAATCACTTAAAGCACAAAAAAGGAGAGCTTGATGACATCTTGAAGGAAACTGAAAAAGAGGAAAAAACTTTAATGGACAAGAGTCTCTCTTATGAAGACCTTATTGAAGAAAGACTACTTTCTGCTTACAAAAGAATCCGTGGAAGTGTTAAAAACGGATTAGCTGTTGTAGCTATTGAACGTGGTGCTTCTGGAGGTTCTTTCTTTACAATTCCACCACAAGTACAAATGGAAATTGCATCTCGTAAAAAAATTATTACAGATGAGCACAGTGGTAGAATTTTGGTAGACCCAACACTTGCCGAAGAAGAAAAACAAAAAATGGAAGATCTTTTTGCTTCTATTTAAAACACTAAGATATATAATTTAAGCCTCGCAAATTTGCGAGGCTTTTTTTATCCTTCAACTTTTGTATATTTAGACTAGCTATCTCTTTAGTAGATTTCATAATATTTAAACAGTTTAAAATTGCCTAGAAAACTAGAATCTTTAAAAGATAAAAAAAAGGAAAAAACCTCCATTAGAGATTCTTTTAATGCTTTTAAGTACATTCCTCGTTTTTCATCAGAAATATGGAAAACAAGTAGGGTTATGTATTCCATAAATACATTTGCAAGACTCCTTAATGCCTTTGCTCCTGTTATTTTACTTTGGGTGGGAAAACTTATCATTGATGAGATTATCTTACAAATAAATACGCCAGAAAAAGACTATTCGCTCCTATGGAAATATGTTGCTTTAGAATTATTTGTGGCTTTAATATCCGATTTAATAAGCAGGCTAATAACTTTAACAGATAGTTTGTTAGGCGATTTATATGCCAATAAGTCTTCGGTAACCATTATCAAAAAAACCAACGAAATAGGCATTAGTCAGCTTGAAGATCCCGATTTTTATGACAAACTGGAGCGTGCCCGCACCCAAACTACAAGTCGCGTTAACCTCATGTCCAACATACTAACACAAGTACAAAGTGTTATTAGTATGATTTCTTTAATTGCGGGACTTATTTATTTTGAGCCTATTCTTATTGCCATTCTTATTTTGAGTATTATCCCTTCTTTTATTAATGAAATAAAATTTAGCTCTCAAAGCTATTCCCTGGCTAGAAGTTGGACTTCCGAACGCCGAGAATTAGATTATTTACGTTTTGTAGGAGCTAATGACAAAACTGCAAAAGAAATCAAGCTTTTTGGTTTAACAGACTATGTAGCCAACAGATTTAAAGTTTTATCCGACGAGTATTACGAGCTTAATAAGAAGTTGGCTGTTAAAAGAAGTACCTATGGAGCACTATTTAATCTATTAGGGGTTCTCTCCTACTATTCTGCATACATTCTTATTATTTATAGGGTTTTAACTGGAAATATATCTATTGGAGAACTTACTTTTTTAAGTGGATCTTTTAATAGATTACGAAATAACTTACAAGGGTTTTTCACTCGCTTTACCAGAATTTCTCAAAGTGCTTTATACTTAAAAGACTATTTTGATTTTATCGATATTGAAGTAAAAGAAGATACTTCTAATGAAATTCCGATTCCTTCCACTATTAAAGAAGGTTTTGTTTTAGAAGATGTAAGCTTTAAATACCCTGGAAATAAAGAATATGTTTTAAAAGGAATTTCATTTAAACTAAAGGCAGGTGAAAAAATGGCTTTTGTGGGACAAAATGGAGCGGGAAAAACTACTTTAATAAAATTATTTTTACGCTTTTACGAGCCAACATCTGGAACAATTTATTTAGATGGTATTGACATAAAAAGATTTAATAAAGACGAGTATCAAAAAATATTTGGAGTAATATTTCAAGATTTCTTTAAGTATGAATTTACCGTTAAAGAAAATATTGCAGTAGGGAAAATTGATGAAATTGAAAATCAAGACCGTATAGAAAAAGCTGCGGTACAAAGCTTAGCTTCGGAGGTAGTTAGTGAACTCAAAAAAGGATACAATCAGCAATTAGGAAAACGATTTAATAAAGGGCAAGAATTATCTGGCGGACAATGGCAAAAAATAGCACTCGCTAGAGCTTATATGAAAGACGCCGATGTTTTAATTTTAGACGAACCTACCTCTGCCCTCGATGCAAAAGCAGAGTTTGATGTATTTGAACGCTTTATAGGACTTACAAAAGGAAAAACAAGCATTATTATCTCCCATCGATTTAGTACCGTAAGAATGGCAGATACTATTTTAGTTTTGAAAGATGGGAAGGTTCATGAAATTGGAACACATGAAGCTTTAATGAATAACGAGAGTTTATACGCCGAGCTTTTCTCATTACAAGCTTCAGGATATCAATAAGACTATACTTTTTCTGGAGCATCGCAGAGAGTAACTGCTTTTCCTAAATATGCTGGATTATTTATATTATCAATAATAAAATGAGCAACATCAAGTCTAGAAATATGATTTGTAGGAACTCTTCCTTTCTCTAAAACAATATAATTAGGGGTTTCAAAAGTTTCATCTTTCAGCCCCATAGGTCTAATTATTGTATAAGGTAAAGCACTCCCTCTCACTAATTTTTCCTGATTAGAATGGTCAAAAATATGCCCTTTCAATATTGTTTTTGCAAACGCTTTACTTAGAAAACCTAATTGATCTATACTCTCGTTAACCCCCGCAGAACTCATTATCCACACACGGGCGTTACTATTTCGAGCCTCTAAAGCTGCTATTATATTTTTGGTGCTTTCAGTACGTACCGACGAGCACTTGAGACTATCCGCTCCAACAGCTATAACCACTGCCTCAAAATTATTATTACAAATAAGGTTTTTTATAGCAACCTCATCTAGAGCATCTCCATGAACTACTTTCACTCCTGTTTGAGGTCTATCCAGTTTTTCTGGAGAACGAACAAAAACAGTTACACGATGCCCTTCATTAACTGCCAACTTTACAATATGCCGACCTGTTCTTCCTGTAGCACCAATTACTAGAATTTCCATAGTTTTAAAATTAAAATATCAAGATACGTTAATTTCTATTATTCTTAAATAATTAATATCTCTTATTAAATGTATTGAAAATATTAGAGTTTTCAAGGCTAATTAAATAGAATTTAACGGTTTTAGAATCCTTAAATCACCTCCTCAATTACAGATGTTCCTTTAGAAAAATCATCAGAAGTCCATTCCCAACTTTCATGAAGCTTTATACGTCCATTTTCTAAAACCTCTGGCATTGAGATACATTTACCAGTTTTTATATCTCCATTGATATCAATTTGATGATAACGCATATCTATCACTCCAGCTTCATTTACGAGACCAATTAAATGCCCTTTTAAAATTACTCCTCCACTATATGTAGCTGTTAGAATATTTCCTTCTTGTTTGTAATAAAAAATAGTTTCTTTGGATGTTTGTCCGTTTTCAGAATTTGAAATGGCTTTAAAAACCCTATTATTGTAGTTTATAAGACTCATTATTTTGATAATTTTTCTAAGATAGCATTCTCTATCTCTTCACTATCCCATTTTTCTTTGATGTTTTCCATTTTCATAATTTCATCCATAATTTCCTTCTGAAAATCTCCCACACGAAGCGCTTCAGAATAAGGATGTTCAGAAAAAGTAACCCTACTGTACAAAGGCATCCATTTTTCTGGATGCTTATCAGAAAAATGCTTTTCTATTTTCTTTCTCAACAAGAAGTTTTCATCAGCAGTTTTAGAACTCATTTCTACAAAATTCCTATAACTCAATTCTGCAATTGCATCAGTATTGGGTTTTCGAGAAGCTTCATATTCATTAAAAATAGTATGCCAATCATCCCCATACTTTTCAATAAGCTCATTTAAAACAGTAATATCTTCAAAACCAGCATTCATTCCTTGTCCATAAAACGGTACAATAGCATGAGCTGCATCTCCAATTAAGGCTACTTTATCCCAATAACTCCAAGGCTCACACTTAATAGTTACCAAAGAGCTTGTTGGGTTTTTAAAAAAATCTTTTATTAAATCTGGAATTACATCCACAGCATCTTCAAAATGCTTTATAAAAAAAGCTTCTAACTTTTCTTCGGTATCTAAACCTTCAAAAGAAATTTCTCCCTCAATTGGCATAAATAATGTACACGTAAAACTTCCATCCAAATTAGGGAGCGCTATAAGCATAAACTCGCCTCTGGGCCAGATATGAAGAGAATTATCATTTAATTTATGAGTTCCATCTGGATTTGCAGGAATACTCAACTCTTTATACCCTGTTTTTAAAAAATGCTGACTGTAATTAAACATACTACGCCGTTGCATTTTATGTCGGATTCTAGAAAAAGCACCATCAGCTCCAAAAACTATATCATATGGATGTGCTTCCCACTCCCCTTTTTCTGTTTCTCCGGTATAAATAATAGCGTCGGAAAGAGAAACATCCCACACTTTAGAATTAAAAACAAAATTTACACCAGCCTCTTCAGCTAAATCAATCATTTTTTTATTTAATATCCCTCTAGAAATAGAATAAATAGCTTCACCTTCTTTTCCATAATATTGAAAATATACTGGTTTATTAGGCGTATGAATTGCTCTTTTATCCATTGGAATAGCTATTTCTTTGATGGGAGCATCAATTCCTATGGTTTCTAACGCTTTCCATCCACGCGTAGACATAGCCAAGTTAATAGACCTCCCAGAAAACTCCATCGTTCTAATATCTGGTCGTCTATCAAACACGTCAACCTGATGTCCTTTTTTTTGTAAATAAATAGCTAATAAACTTCCTACGAGTCCGCTTCCGGTAATCGCAATCTTTTTTGGCGTTTGCATGTGGATATAAAATATAAAAAGTCCCGCTTATGCGGGATTCTTCACAAAGTTAACAAATTATACCGTTTTATTAACCTATGTCAATAACAACAAGTGCTATCTGTACTTATATTTGAAATTAGTTACCTCATAATAAGCTTATGAAGTATTAATTAGAAGAAATAAAAGACAATTCGACGTAGAGCCCTTCGGTAAACTCAGGACAGGCTCTGGGGAATTAAACCCTCAATGAGGGATTCAAATTTCAATTATAAAAATAAAAAAATATAAACCTATGAAAACAAATCAGCCTTTATTAGAAAGTTATAATTTAGGAGCTTTTACTTTAAAAAATAAAATTATAATGGCGCCAATGACGCGCTCCAGGGCAGACAACTCTGAAAATGCTCCAACAGATTTAATGGCTACCTATTATGAGCAAAGAGCAAGCGCAGGATTAATAATTTCTGAAGGAACTCAAGTATCTAAAGAAGCTGTTGGTTATATAAATACGCCTGGCATCCACTCAAAAGCACAAGTAGAAGGTTGGAAAAAAGTTACAAAAGCAGTTCATAATAAAGACGGAAAAATATATGCCCAGCTATGGCATGTAGGTAGGATGTCTCATCCTTATTTTCATAATGGAGCGCTTCCTTTAGCGCCAAGCGCTGTAAATCCAAATGATAAAGTGTATACTCCAGAAGGATTTAAAGATACCGTTGCTCCAAAAGAAATGACGCAAGAAGATATTGAAAAAACAATTGCCGATTTCAAACAAGCAGCTATAAATGCTAAAGAAGCAGGTTTTGATGGGGTGGAGATTCATTCGTCAAATGGCTATTTATTCCATCAGTTTTTTAATAACAGTTCTAATAAAAGAACTGATGACTATGGTGGAAACATAGTAAATAAAACAAGATTCTTTTTTGAAGTTTTAGAAGAAATAAAGACGGTTTTCCCAGAAAATAGAATAGGAATACGATTAAATCCATCCTTAAATGGAGTCTTTGGAATGACTGCAGATGAAGAAACCATTCCAACTTTTGACTATATTGTAGAGAAGTTGAATGATTACAATTTGGCTTATTTACATTTATCGGAACCCTTTACCGATGTTTCTGAAATTCCTTTTTTAGTTTCTGAAATTGCTAAACATTACCGTCCATTATACAACGGAACGTTAATGATTAATACTAACTTTAATCAAGAGCGAGGGAATAAAGTGTTAGAAGAAGGAAATGCAGATTTAGTTGCCTATGGAAAACCATTTATATCAAATCCAGATTTACCAGAACGTTTTGCTTTAAACGCTCCAATTGCAGATTGGGATCAAGATACTTTTTACACTCCAGGAGCAAAAGGTTATACAGATTATCCAACTTATAAATAATCAACTACCTCGAGGCAAGTCTACGAGGAATTCAAAATAAACAAATTAAATCCATTTCGATGCAGAGCCCTTCGGTAAACTGTGGACAGGCTCTAGGGAATTAAACCCTCAATGAGGGATTAAAATAAACTGATAATTAATGTTTTAAAAAATAATCCGTATCTTATAGTAGTTTAAAACATTAAATTATGAGTGAAAATAAATTGGAGAGAATGCGAAAAATACTTTCAAAATTGGAAGATATTAAAAACACCCAAGAAAGTAGCATTGATAAAATTAATCATGTAATAACAGATTTATTTCAGCATCCAGATCCAAAACTTGAAAAAGTAATGGAAGATGCACATCAAAGAGCTTCCGACAATGTAGACATGGTTAGAGAAGCTATGAATGAGTACCAAGAACGGGTTAACAAGCTTACACCCGATGAATAAACTACTTCAATGTACTATAAAATGTTATTAGAAGAAAAGAAATAAGACATTTTAAATAGTTTTCGAGGTTTAAATCTCGATTATCGAGTAATTTTATTTGCAACTTATTAAAAAGTAGGAGTTAAAACTTCTACTTTTTTTTTGCTTTTTTTTAACAGCAACAAAAAATCTATACTGTTTTTATGGGCGTATATATGATGAGTTGAAATCAGCTATCTCAGGGCAAGCCTACGAGGTATTCAAAGAAAAAATAATTTAACCCATTTCGACGTTGAGCCCTTCGGTAAACTCTGGACAGGCTTTGGGGAATAAAACCCTCAATAAAGGATTTAAAATACCGCTTTAAGCGTCTATATATATTTCAATGAACCCTTGCCTAAAGCAGGGGTTTTTCTTTTTACAAAATCCTATAAAAAACTTAATAACAGCAAATTACGCGTTAAACAATGTTAATTCGTCTTACAAGAAGCAATCATTTGATTAACTTAAACCTACAAATCAACCTTTGCTAATTTGTAAGAAATTAGTGAAATAAAAAAATAAAAATTATGAGAGATATTATTTGGTTAATCGTTGTTATTTTAATTATTGGATGGTTAGTTGGTTATTTTGGCTTTGGAGAAGCTGTTGGAAGTTTAATCCATATCTTACTGGTATTGGCTATTATAGGTATACTTTACCGACTTGCAACTGGAAGAAGACCATAAAAAATAAAAAAAATACTTTTAAAAGATCCAAACTCAAATTTGCTCCGTATATAAAGTAATCATTACATAGTAGTAGGTATTAGTTTAGGGAAAAAGCCTCTCGTTTTTATATCGAGAGGCTTTTTATTTATAGATATATTCTTACTAATCTTTTTTCCCTTTTTAATATATTTTGCACGGTTATCTCCTATTTTTGTGTTTATGCAAGCATCTATTTACAAACACGTATCAGAATATATAAACTTAACTGCTGAAGAAAAATCATTTTTTTTCAGTTTGTTAACACCGTTGTCTCTCAATAAAAAAGAAAATCTAATTGAGGCAAATGAAGCAGTAGATGCACAATACTTTGTAGTTGAAGGTTGTTTAAAAGCTTATGAACTTGATGAACAAGGTCAAGAACACATTATACAATTTGCTATAGAAGATTGGTGGATAAGCGATTTCAAAGCTTTTTACAGGCAAGAAAAATCTAGTCTTTATATAGAATGTATTGAAGACACCAAGCTTTTAAAAATAACTAAGTCGGATTTAGAAGAACTATTTGTACAAGTGCCAAAGTTTAATCGTTTTTTTAGAATTAAACTCACTAATGCCTTTTTATCAATGCAAGATCGAATCCTTGGAGCTTTAGATAAAAATAGTGCAGAACGGTATCTTGATTTTTTAAAAAGTTACCCAAATATTGAACAAAGAGTTCCAAATTACCTTATTGCAAACTATTTAGGAATTAAACCAGAAAGTTTGAGTAGGTTAAGAAGAAATTTAGCAAAATAACTTTAAATGATTTTAGTGCAGAACATCCAAGAGTTAAATACGCTATAATGGATTAAAAAAAATGCCTATTTTTATATAAAAATTGAAACTCCTATGAAACAAATACTCCTACTCTTCTCTATTTTAGTTCTTGCATTAAGCTGCAAGAAAAAAGAAGTCAATCCAAAAACTTTAAATCCTTTAGAAGAAATAGCTTATGCCAATGGCTTTGAAAAATGGAAGAATGTTGAAGAAATAAAATTTACATTTAATGTAGATAGAGATACCGCCCATTTTGAAAGAAGCTGGGAATGGAAACCGAAAACGGATGAAATAACTCTTATAAAAAACGGGGAAGCTTTAACTTTTAAAAGGAGTCAGATTTTAAGTGATGCTGAACTAGCAGCCGATAAAAATTTTATTAACGATGTTTATTGGTTACTCGCTCCTTTCAAACTAGTTTGGGATGATGGGATTGATTATGAAGAACCTATAATGGAAATAGCTCCTATTAGTAAAGATTCTTTGCAAAAAACTACAATTACTTACACCAATCAAGGAGGATATACTCCCGGAGATGCCTACGATTTTTATGTAGATAAGAATAACGAAGTAAAAGAATGGATATATCGTGAGGATAATAGCACCTCAAAATGTATGATGACTACTTGGGAAGATTATAAAGATTTTAATGGGATAAAAATTGCCACCATGCATCAAAATGAAAATGGTGTTTTTAAACTATATTTTACAAATATTGAAGTAAAAGTTGCTAAAAACTAAACCCGAGTAATAAAATTCAGTTTGCCCCGAATTAATAAATATTAGTATCTAGTACTTAGTATTAAGATTTTTTTTGTTTGCCACGAATTCACTAATGTTTTTCAGTACACAGATAGTACTTAGAGTTAAGAAGCTACAAATACTATCCGTGTATCGGTGTTCAAAACTATAGAAACTGAAAATTGTTGCCACGAATTCACTAATATTTTTCAGCACATAGTACTTAGTATTTAGAGTTAAGAAGCTACAAATACCATCCGTGTATCGGTGTCCAAAACTATAGAAACTGAAAATTGTTGCCACGGATTCACTAATGTTTTTCAGTACACAGATAGTACTTAGAGTTAAGAAGCTACAAATACCATTCCGTGTATCAGTGTCCAAAACTATAGAAACTGAAAATTGTTGCCACGAATTCACTAATATTTTTCAGCACATAGTACTTAGTATTTAGAGTTAAGAAGCTACAAATACCATTCCGTGTATCGGTGTCCAAAACTATAGAAACTGATAATTGTTGCCACGGATTCACTAATATTTTTCAGCACATAGTACTTAGTATTTAGAGTTAAGAAGCTACAAATACCATCCGTGTATCAGTGTCCAAAACTATAGAAACTGAAAATTGTTGCCACGGATTCACTAATGTTTTTCAGTATTTAGAGAAGCAAACACCTTAGCGGGTGCGAGGTATTTTTATTACTTGAAATTAATTGTAATAAATTCATTTAATATTGAATTTAAACACTAATAAAAGTACTTTGTTAACAATATTCTACTTGTAAGAAAAGTCGCTTATTAACGTCTAACCAAACATATAAATATAATTAAAAAGAGATGAAAACTACACTTTATAAAGCCAACACTAGAGGACACGCAAATCATGGTTGGTTAAATGCTTACCATAGCTTTAGTTTTGCTAATTACTTTGATCCTCAACGTATGAATTTTGGAGTTTTACGTGTTTTAAACGATGATACTATTGCACCGGGAATGGGCTTTGGTAAACACCCTCACGATAATATGGAGATTATAACTATCCCGCTTTATGGCGACTTAGAGCATGAAGATAGTATGGGGAATAAAGAAGTAATTCGAGAAGGAGACGTACAATCTATGTCGGCTGGAACTGGAGTTGTGCATAGTGAGTATAATAAAAATCGTGATAAAGAAGTAAAGCTTCTACAAATTTGGTTAATGCCTAAAAAAAGAAATGTAACGCCTTTTTACGATCAAATAAGTTTAAAACTAGAAGATAGAAAAAATAAATTTCAGCAAATAGTTTCTCCTAATAGTGATGATGCTGGGGTAACTATAAACCAAGATGCTTGGTTTAATATAACAGAAATGGATGCTGAAAAAGAATTGGAGTACAAATTACACAATCCTAAAAACGGGGTTTATGCTTTTATTCTAGAAGGGGATGTTTCTATAAATGAAGAAAAATTAAACCGACGAGATGCTTTAGGAATCCAAGAAGTAGAATTATTAACTATTGTTGCTAATACAGATGCAAAATTGCTTTTAATGGAGATTCCAATGTCTTAAGCTATTGTCAAAAAAAAGTACTTCAAAATAGAAGAGGTCTAAAAAGCAATTCTTAGTTGTAAAACTAAGCTTGAAGCTGTTGAACTGAGCTTGTCGAAGTTTAAACAACTAACACTCAAAAAAAATCCTTCGACAAGCTGGATGACATTTAGAGTTTAGATGCTTTTTAGACCTCTTTTTATATAGATAAATTTATTTTTAATTCTCTAAAATCCCTTGTTTTAATATTTGTCCGAAACGATACATTTCTTCAAACGAATTATAAAAAGGAGTTGGTGCTAATCTAATTACATTTGGTTCTCTCCAATCGGTTATCACTCCATTTTTCATTAAATAATCAAAGAGCGCCTTCCCTTGTCCATGTAAAAATACCGATAATTGACACCCGCGATCTTTAGGAGTTATAATTTCAAAAATGGTAGTTTCTCCAAGTTCAACATCAATTTCATGCAAAACAAATTCTAAATATGCAGTTAGCAACTTACTTTTCTCTATAAGCAAATCCATATTTACCTCATCAAATAAAGAAAGTGATGCCAAATAAGGCGCCATACTTAATACTGGTGCATTACTAATTTGCCATGCTTCTGCGTTTGGCATAGGCTCAAACTCTGGCTCCATTAAAAAACGTGTTTCCTTTTTTGTTCCCCACCAACCTTCAAAACGAGGAATGTCTTTTCTATCTAAATATTTTTCATTCACAAAAATTCCAGATGCATTCCCTGGCCCACTATTCATGTATTTATAACTGCACCAAGCAGCAAAATCCACTCCCCAATTATGTAATTGTAACTTTATATTTCCTGCTGCATGTGCCAAATCCCAACCTACAAATGCACCTTGCTTTTGTCCTGCTTCGGTAATAGTTTTAATGTCAAAAACTTGCCCGTTGTAATAATTAACCCCACCAATTAACACTAACGCAAGTTCATCTCCTACTTCTTCTATTGTTTTTAAAATATCTTCAAGATGCCAATGGTTTTCTCCGTCTCTCTTTTTTACTTCTACAATAGCCTCTTCTGGATTAAAACCATGAAAACGCACTTGACTAGCCAACATATATTGATCTGATGGAAAAGCTTTTTCTTCACATATTATTTTAAATCTCTTTGCTGAAGGTCTGTAAAAAGAAACCATTAATAAATGAAGATTTACCGTTAGGGTATTCATTACGGTTACTTCTTCTGGTTTTGCACCTACTACTTTTGCTAGAGGAGCAGCCAAACGTTCATGATAATCCCACCAAGGTTTTTCTGCTTTAAAATGACCTTCTACAGCGAGTCCGCCCCAATCGTTCATAATTTCGTTTACGTATTTCTGACTTCTTTTTGGCTGAAGTCCTAAAGAGTTTCCTGTAAAATAAATTACTTCTTTTTCGTTAATTACTGGAAAAATAAATTCGTCTTTATAAGAAGCCAATTTATCTTGTGCATCCAATTTTTTTGCAAACTCCGCTGTATTTTCAAATTGCATAATCTTGAGGTTTTCGCAAAAATAACGACTTAATTTGGAAGGACGAAGTTTAAAAGAACACAACTAGGTTTTGTATTAATTCTACCCTAAATAATGTTGTTCATTTTTTTATCAATCAACTACCTCGGGGCAAGCCCACAAGGTATTCAAAGGAAACAAATTTAATTCATTTCAATGCAGAGCCCTTCGGTAAACTCAGCGCAGGCTCTGGGGAATTAGACCCTCTATGAGGGATTAATGTCCGAGTAAAAATACAAGACCGTTTCTCTTTAAGAAAAAACATTACTAAAATCCTTTTTTATTCATTCCTATTAATAGCAAGGAGACTATTTTGAAAACCCAATTTGAACCTTGATATAAATGGAGCCCAATAAATTCCGTAAACTTTTATAGCACAACAATAATTTTTTATTGATAAAAAAAATAGACAACATCAATAAATAGGACACAATTGGTTTAGTATCTTTACAAAAGTAACCCAAGCGAAACTTCCTAGCCCTGATTGAGCCAACTACCGTGTAGTGGCGAAAGCAGGAAACAACAATAATAAATAAGGCATTAAAAAGTGCTCCAAAAAACTATTTTTATAATGAAAAACAACTCCATTCTAAATATTCTATTAATTAGTTTATTACTATTTACCAAAGGAAATGCTCAAGAAAAATACAGCGAAGCACTATTAATAGGTAAAGGAAGTCCAGTATTATTTGGAGATGGAATTGGCTTACAGAAAGAGGCCTACGATGCTTTTTTAAGAATGAAAACTGCTGCTCAAAAAGACGGAATTAACCTAAGAGTTGTGTCGGGATACCGAAATTTTGCGCGTCAAAAAGCAATCTATGAACGCAAGTATAAAAGTAATATTAACAGCGGATTAACTCCTGAGAATGCGATTAGTAAAATTATTGAATATTCTACAATTCCTGGAACTTCGAGACATCATTGGGGAACGGATATTGATATTATAGACGGTAATAAAAGAGTAAATGGAGATGTTTTGGATCCTGATAAATTCCATGGCATTGGTCCTTTTTGTAAGTTGAAAGAATGGCTCGATAAAAATGCAAATACCTACGGATTTTATATAGTTTATACAGACAATCCAAATAGAAAAGGTTTTAAATATGAGCCTTGGCATTATAGTTACAAAGCAATTTCTAAACCGATGCTTGAGGCGTATCAAAATTTAGATATTATTGCCATTTTAAAATCGGATAACTTATTGGGCAGTGAGTATTTATCGGAAAATTTCATGAATAACTACCTAAAGAACAACGTGATGGACATTAATCCTGCGTTAAAATAATATCCTAATAATACGCTTAAAAACTTATTTAGAAGTGACTTTTTTTCGTAATTTTAATCGCTATCTTCTATACTTATCATTAAAATCATGCGTGGAAAAAGTAGAATTAAACTTTTTATAGGGCTTGCAATTGCATTATTTGCAATAATAAAGTATTGTGCTTCTTCGGATAAAAACCCATATACGGGGAAAGATCAACATATCTCTCTTACTCCAGAAGAGGAAATTGCTATTGGTTTGCAAAGTGCCCCACAAATGGCACAACAACATGGTGGGCTGTATCCAGACAACAAATACCAAGCAATGGTAGATGCTGTTGGGGAAAAATTAGTAACTAATAGTGTTGCTTCCGAAAGTCCGTATCAATTTGATTTTCATTTATTAGCCGATCCAAATACTATTAATGCCTTTGCGCTTCCAGGCGGACAGGTATTTATTACCTATGCTTTGTTTTCTCAATTGGAAAATGAGGATCAGCTTGCAGGAGTTTTAGGACATGAAATTGGACATGTTGTAGGACGACATTCTGCGGATAGAATTTCTAAACAAGGGCTTACACAAGGAATCTTAAGCGGTGTTGCTGTAGGAAGTGAGAGTCAGTCGGCCACACAAATGGCGGCTGTTATTGCCAATGTAGTAAACATGAAATACGGACGTGATGATGAATTGGAGAGCGACAACTTAGGCGTGAAATTTATGATTCAAGCAGGTTATAAACCTGAAGAAATGATTGGAGTTATGGAGATTCTAAAAAGCGCAGCCGGACCAAATAATGTTCCTGAATTTCAAAGCACACATCCAGACCCAGAAAATAGAATTCAGAAAATACAAGAAGCTATAGACATGTATAAAACGCTATAAACTTGCGTTTTAACTAAAAATACGGTTTCTTATCGTTTCTTCACTTTAACACTTTTTTTCTTGTTAAAATTATTTCTAGATTTAGGGTATGAACTCGTAAAAAAGAGTTCTATAAATCAGCTTTAGTCCCTACACTCTAACTTTGCAATAATCTATTTAAAGCTAAAATTATTTATTAATTAGTTTTAAATATTTTGTATGACAACACTTTTACTCCTTAAAGAACTTTATGTTAGTTCTTTTTCAGAATTAAAGAATGGATACGTTGCTACATTTTTAAAAGTTTTCTCATGGTTTTGCTTTGCGATACTTTTAGTAGTTATTTACGCATTCTTTTACCGATTGTTTACTGGATTTCCGATATAATTTGTTGGAAAAAACTTAGGATGTTAATTTAGATTAGCATGGAAAGTATTAAAAAAAACCCCGCCATTGGCGGGATTTTTTGATCGCTAAATCAAATTAAATTTCTTAAATCAAATCAAGTTTAGATGTTAAGAATTCAATGCTTTTTCAAGTACAGCTTTAGCATCCTGAGCATTAGAAAGCTCAGCATAATCCATTGCTGTTAACCCTTTTTCAGAACATTTTGCCTTTAAATTTGCCTCTCTAGTAATAAGCAACTGTAAAATATCCACTCTATTAAATTTAGCGGCATACATTGCAGGTGTTAATCCATTAGATTTGGCGTTAACATCTGCCCCTAAATCGATAAGTTTTTTTACAGTGTCAAAATCTCCTTTTACAATAGACATACAAAATGGAGAAACTTTAGGCGATTTTGTAATTACAGAAACCTGATGAGTTGTTTCTAGATCTTTTTCGTTTTTTGATGTGTTTGCAAATGTTACTCCTACTGCTAAGAGTAAAGCTGATAAAAATGCTAGCTTTTTCATAATTATAAAATTTACTGGTTATATAAAAGAGACGTGTGTAAAATAAGAATGTTTCACTCCAATCCCTGCTTTAACTTTTGTTTAACTTATTTATGTACAAAGTGTTACATAAATGTTGTTTTAAAGTTATTTTCTGACGGTTTAATTTCTTTTAAAAGAAAGCAATAGATGTTTTTTCAAGAAAAACTTTATAGTAGTATCTTTGAATGAAAACAATAATTAGACATGAATAAGAAAGTTATACTAATGATTTTGGATGGTTGGGGAAAATCTCCTGATCCAAAAATTTCAGCAATCGAAAATGCAAACACCCCTTTTATAGATTCTTTATATAAAAAATATCCAAATGCAAACCTTCTAACCGACGGGATGAATGTTGGTCTTCCAGAAGGACAAATGGGAAATAGTGAAGTTGGCCACATGAATTTAGGGGCTGGTAGAATTGTATATCAAGATTTAGCCAAAATCAATATGGCTATTGAAAAAAATACATTGGCTCAAGAAGAAGAGTTACAAAAGGCGTTTAAATATGCTAAAGAAAATAATAAAAAAGTTCATTTCTTAGGACTTTTAAGTGATGGTGGTGTACACTCGCACATAAAACATTTAGAAGGGCTTTTGGATGCTACCAATGCTTACGGATTAAAAGATGTTTTTGTACATGCTTTTACAGACGGACGTGATGTTGACCCACAAAGCGGAAAAGGGTTTATTGAAGAAATCCAAAAGCACTGCGCTAAAACTAACGCTAGGTTAGCATCTGTTATTGGTCGTTATTACGCTATGGACAGAGATAAACGTTGGGAACGTGTTAAACTAGCTTACGATTTAATTGTAAATGGTGAAGGCGCTCCTTACAAAAATGCGCTTGAAGCCATGCAAGAAAGTTACGACAATGGAGTAACAGATGAGTTTATTAAACCAATATCTCTCCAAGATGCAAATAATAAAGCCATTGCAAAAGTAGAAGAAGGAGATGTGGTAATATTCTTTAATTTCCGAACAGATAGAGGTCGCCAATTATCTCAAGCATTAACGCAGCAAGATTTTCATGAGCAGAATATGCACAAGTTAGACGTGTATTTTGTTACGATGACAAATTATGATGAAACATTTAAAAATGTACATGTAGTTTACAATAAAGATAATATTATAGACACCCTTGGAGAAACTATTTCTAAAGCAGGTAAAAACCAAATTAGAATTGCCGAAACTGAAAAATATCCACACGTAACATTCTTTTTCAATGGAGGTAGGGAAGAACCTTTTACTAACGAAAAAAGACTACTTTGCCCTTCTCCAAAAGTTGCTACTTACGATTTAAAACCAGAAATGAGCGCATATGAAATTCGAGATAGCATTGTTCCTGAACTTAAAAAAGGAGAAGTAGATTTTGTATGCTTAAACTTTGCAAATCCAGATATGGTTGGACATACTGGTATTATGAAAGCAGCAATAAAAGCATGTGAAACTGTAGATGAATGTGCTAAAGATGTTGTTACTACAGCTACAGAAAATGGCTACACAACTATTGTAATTGCCGATCATGGAAATTGCGATACTATGGTCAATCCAGATGGGAGTCCAAATACAGCGCACACAACAAATCCAGTACCACTAATTTTGGTAGATGAAGAACTAAAAGAAATTAATGATGGTGTTTTAGGAGATATTGCTCCTACAATTTTAAAGCTAATGGGAATTGAACAACCAGAAGCAATGACAAGACACTCTTTGGTTTAAAACAACAACACAAACAGTCTTTTCAAACTTAAAAGCTATACTTCGAAAAGACTGTTTTTTTTATAGTAATCCTCCTTTTCTTTAAAAAAGAATAAACACAAAAAACATATGAGAAAAATTATTTTATTGCTATCCGTAATTGTTTTCACTTTTTCCTGTGGTACAAAAGCAAAAAAATCTAAAGAAAATCCTACAGAAACAACTACAAAAAAATCTGAAGTTGAGAAAGCCAAAGACGATATTCTTGTAGGATACCACACAAGAGAAGACCTTGAAAAAGAGCCTCACAACGAATGGTTTGTAAACACTTATAATGAATATAAAGCAGCTCCAGAAATTATAAATTCCCTTAAACCACTAGTAAAAAATCTAGAGATTAAAATTTTTATGGGAACATGGTGTAGCGATAGTCAAAGAGAGGTTCCTCACTTTTTTAAAATAATGGATGAAGCGGACTATGCGTATAAAAACCTCACCTTAATAACCATGACTCGAGAGAAAACCACTCCTGAAAATTTAGAAGAAGGCTTAAACATTACAAATGTGCCTACTTTTATCTTTTATAAAGATGGAAAAGAAATAAATAGAATTGTAGAATATACTATCGAAACATTAGAAAAAGATATGTTAAATATTCTAGAAGGAAAAGAATACAAAAATCCTTATGCTGAATAATTTAATTTGATTAGTTAAATGTTTTCTTATTTGGAAATAAACTTCATTATATTTGTGTTGACAAAAAGTCAATCAACCGTCTTGGGCTAAGCTCATGAAGGATTAAAAAAGCAAGGAATATGTTTTTATTTATTAGCGGAGCAGAGATTGTATTCATCCTATTCTTAGTAGTGATGATTTTTGGTGCCGATAAGCTTCCCGAAATTGCCAGAGGACTAGGAAAAGGTATGCGTCAGCTTAAAGATGCTACAAATGAAGTAAAGTCTGAGATCCAAAAAAGTGCAGACAAAAATGGAGTCGATACTAGTTTTACTAAAGATATTCAAAAGGAAATCGGTCAAGTAAGAGACGAAATAGAAGATTTTTCAGGTTCTGTAAAACGTAAACTTTAATGTTTGAAAAACTCCTGGAGTACGACCGGGATTTGTTAATTTTTTTAAACAATCTTGGAGTAGAAAACTACGATACTTTTTGGAGAACTGTTACCCAGCCCGTAACTTGGCTACCACTTTACCTTCTAATTTTAGTTTTGATTATAATTGCCTACAAAAGAAGACAGTTATTCAAAACATTATTATTGAGCATCGGACTCATTTTAACTACAAGTACACTTACTCATTTAGTAAAAATAATTATAGCCAGAACAAGGCCTAGTGGAAATGATGAGTTTACAGAACTCATTAGAATTCTTATTGAACCAGGGTCGTATAGTTTCTTTTCGGGTCATGCTGCAAATTCTTTTGCCGCTTGCACATTTTTTGTACTTATCTTAAAACATAGATTCAAATGGATTTATGCATTTTATATCTGGCCAATTCTATTTTCTTTCAGCAGAATCTATGTTGGAGTTCATTACCCTTCAGATATTTTAATTGGTGCTTTAGTAGGGGTTTTAATTGCGCTTGCTTTTAATAAAATCCACAAGCGTTGGGTGTTACAACTTTAGAGTAAAGCCAAAAGGTTTTCTAAAAATAACTATACGTTCTCAAAATATAGGAGCTCTCTGGACTAAACTCTCTATGAGAGATTAAATAACCCTGCTTACTGTTAAACCATCTCGAATAGGAAGTAATACAGTTTCTATGCGTGGATCTTCTTTAAGTTTTTTATTGTATTCCAATAAAGCTTCGGTACTTTTATCTCCCTTCTTTAATTTTTCCACAACCTTCCCACTCCATAAAACATTATCGGATAAAATAACTCCTCCTGAATTCATTTTATCAATAATCAAATCAAAATAGTTTACATAATTTGGTTTGTCTGCATCAATAAAAACAAGATCAAACTTTGCGTCTATCTCAGGAATTATCTCCAATGCATCTCCAGTATATTGCTTTATTTGGTCTTTAAAACCGCTTTTTTCAAAATATTTTTGCTGAAAAACATAGAGTTCCTCATTAATGTCTATTGTATGTAGCATCCCATCTTTAGCCAATCCTTCAGCAAGACAAATTGCAGAATAGCCTGTAAAGGTTCCTATCTCTAGAATTGTATTAGGATTTATTATTTTTGATAAAACACTTAAAATACGCCCTTGGAAATGACCACTTAGCATTCTTGGTTGAAGCGTTTTTAAATTTGTTTCCCTATCCAGCTCTTTTAAAATTGCTGGTTCGTCTTCAGAATGATTAGTTACATAATCTTCAATAGCGTCCGATAAAAAATGCATACTTTCTTTTTTTCAAAATTAGCGGTTTTTTAATTCAGTTTCAACTCATAGAACTAAAAACAATAGCGTATTGAAAATATTTCAGCCACGAATTCACTAATATTTTTTCATTGTATACGCCCTACTGAATATCTCTTCAAGGAATGAAATGCATAAATCTGTGATATTTGTGGCTGAAATTTATAACGTATAAAAAATTGCCACGGATTTACTAATATTTTTTTTCATTGTATACGCCCTACTGAATATCTCTTCAAGGAATGAAATGGCATAAACCTGTGATATTAGTAGCTAAAATTTATAACGTTTAAAAAATTGCCACGGATTCACTAATATTTTTTCATTGTATACGCCCTACTGAATATCTCTTCAAGGAATAGAATGGCATAAACCTGTGATATTAGTGGCTGAAATTTATAACGTTTAAAAAAATTGCCACGAATTCACTAATATTTTTTCATTGTATACGCCCTACTGAATATCTCTTCAAGGAATGAAATGGCATAAATCTGTGATATTTGTGGCTAAAATTTATAACGTATAAAAAATTGCCACGAATTCACTAATATTTTTTAATTGTATCGCCCTACTGAATATCTCTTCAAGGAATGAAATGGCATAAATCCGTGATATTAGTGGCTGAAATTTATAACGTTTAAAAAATTGCCACGGATTCACTAATATTTTTTCATTGTATACGCCCTACTGAATATCTCTTCAAGGAATAGAATGGCATAAACCTGTGATATTAGTGGCTGAAATTTATAACGTATAAAAAATTGCCACGAATTCACTAATATTTTTTCATTGTATCGCCCTACTGAATATCTCTTCAAGGAATGAAATGGCATAAATCTGTGATATTTGTGGCTGAAATTTATAACGTA
>NZ_JBSXNL010000038.1:0-39661 GCF_056857615.1 Galbibacter sp. L-19 | reverse complement strand
GGTATACTTGTCTGCTCTTTTATCGCTTCAATGGCTACTTTGGCCTTAAAGGATGCGCTGAATTTTCTTCTTGATGTTTTCATATTGACAGGGTTAAAATTACAACTTAATTTCCTGTCCTAAATTTGGGGAGTATTATACCAAACAGCAGTTAATGGCGTGTATAGTAAACTTCAAAGTGATGCTTATTATGGAAGAAGCATGTATGTAATTCCTGAACTAATGGCCGATAATTTATACTTAAGCTCTAGAAATACAGGAAGGTATCTTGACTTTGATAATTTTATAGTAAATGAAGAAAATACTTACGTAGAAGATACTTGGAATGCTATATATGAAGTAGTTGCAAATGCCACTAAAGTAATAGATGGAGGTGAAAAGCTAGAAGCAACAACTACTGAACAACAAAATGAAATTAATCAATTAATTGGAGAAGCATATGCCGTTAGAGCACTTGCTCATTTTGATTTAGCACGCTTATTTGCACAGCCGTATAACTTCACAGCAGCAGCCGACCATTTAGGAATCCCGCTTGTTAATACCTCAACAGATGAGAATATCTCTCCATCTAGAAACACAGTAAGTGAAGTCTATGCTCAAATAAACAGCGATTTAAATATGGCTATTTCTAATTTGACATCTACAAATAATGACGGGAGATTTACAAATTATGCAGCAAAAGCATTAGCTGCAAGGGTAGCTATCTATCAGGATAACTATAGTAACGCTATAAAGTACAGCTCTGAAGTTATTGAAAAAGGAGGTTATTCTTTAGTTTCAAATGAAAACTATAGTGATATCTGGGCAAGTGAATTTAATAGTGAGTCTATATTTGAAATCATAAATACCATTGCAGATAATGAAGGAACTAATAGTTTAGGACATTATTTTGACCCAAGTGGTTATGCTGATGCATTAGTAACACCAGATTTATACAACAGTTATGATGCCAACGACATTAGAAAAACAACTGTTACAGAAGGATCAAAGCAAGGAGCTGAAGACAATGCCCTATTTGTATTTAAATTTCCAGAAGGAACCCAATACACCGACAATATTAGGATTTTACGTCTTTCAGAACAATACCTTATTCGAGCAGAAGCTTATGCAAAAAATAATGAGTTTGATAAAGCACAAGCTGATCTAGAAACCATTATGAAACGAGCAAATCCAACTACAGAAGATGTAACTGAAACTGGACAAGCTTTAATCGATAAAATAATTGAAGAAAGAAGAAAAGAATTGGCCTTTGAAGGAAACCGATTATTCGACCTCAACAGAAATAAAATGGATGTAAGTATTATTCAAGGTGAAAATAGTATTGAAGCAACCTACCCTAACGACAAATTCATTCTTCCAATTCCATTGGATGAACTCAATGCTAATCCAAATATTAAACCTCAAAATCCAGGTTATTAATGTTCTCATTATCATATAAACCATATAATTTGGAGAAAAAGCATGTATTTAGAATTGCAGGCGGTGCTAGAACTAGCACCCCTGCAATTTTAATTCAGCTGAAGTTTGATAATTATACAGGTTATGGTGAAGCTTCTATGCCTCCACTGTATGGAGAAAGCTTTCAAACAGCCATAAATTTTTTGAAAAAAATTGATTTATCAACTTTTAAAAATCCTTTCAATACAGAAGATATTTTAAATTATATAGATGCTATATCTCCAAACAATCCTGCAATAAAAGCAGCTATTGATATAGCGCTGCACGACTTAATTGGTCAACTTTTAAAAATCCCTCTACACTCCTATTTTGGATTGAAAAATAAAGAACTCTATACCAGTAAAACAATTGGCATTGATACTGCTAAAATTATTGAAGAGCGAGTAATAGAAGCAAAAAAATTTAAATTTCTAAAAGTAAAACTGGGAGGAAAAAATGATAAAGAAATTGTTGACACCATTAAAAAAGCTACAAATCAGCCTCTTTTTATTGATGCCAACCAAGGGTGGAATTCTAAAGAAGAAGCTTTAGAAAAAACTTTTTGGTTAAAAGAGTTAGGTGCTGTTTTTATTGAACAACCGCTCCCAAAAACCTCTTATGATGACCTTACATGGCTTGCAGCACATTCTCCTCTCCCCATAATTGGCGATGAAGGAATCCAACGCTTCTCCGATGTAAAAAATGCTTCTAATTTCTATCATGGCATTAATATAAAATTGATGAAATCTACAGGGTTAAGAGAAGCATACAAAATGGCACAAACAGCAAAAATGATGAATCTAAAAGTAATGCTAGGCTGTATGTCGGAAACTTCATGTGCTATTGGAGCCGCGGCACAATTAGGCGCACTAGCAGATTGGGTTGATTTAGATGGCAATCTTGGTATAAAAAACGATCCTTTTACAGCTCATCAAGTTAACCAAGGGGTTATTCATGTTAATAAAAATCCTGGCATCGGACTTGCAAATGTCAACTGGAAAGAAATTTCTACCTATAAAATACCTAATCATAATTTGTAACCATACCCCTAATGCTAACAAGGATAATTCTTTTAGCAGTATGATATAATACATCAAGAAATGAAATACAATATAAAAAACATTTTCTTCTACCTATGTACTAGTTTTTTTATTCTTTTCTCTACAGCTTGCAAAAAGGAGATTAATAAAGTAGTGCAGACGGAAAATACTTTCAAAAATGATAGTCTCCTAAATTCCTTTTTTAATGACCTTACCAACAAAGGAATGTTTAATGGTGCTGTTGCTATAAAAAAAGACGGAAAACTTATTTTTAAAAAAGGATATGGTGTTGCTAATTTTCAATTAAAAACTCCTTTTACCCCTTCTACAGCTATGGAAGTTGCTTCGGTATCCAAACAATTTACTGCTGCTGCTATTCAAATATTAGCTCAACAAAACAAGTTAGATATAAATGAATATGCTTATAAATATCTAGGCAATAACTTTCCGTATCATCAAATTACAATACAACATTTACTAACGCATACTTCTGGTTTAAAAGATTATGAAGCATATTTTAAAAAAGAATGGGATACAACAACCATAGCTTATAACCAAGATATCCTTAATTATTTTACAGAAAGCAAGCCTCCTTTAGAGAGTACTCCTGGAGAAAAATACCACTACTCCAACTCTGGTTTTGTGCTTTTGGCGGTTATAGTAAAAAAAGTAAGCGGTAAAACACTTGATATTTTTTTAGAGGAATATCTTTTCCAACTTGCCCAAATGAATAACAGTAGTTTTTGGGAACGAGATAATATTTGGACAGCAAAAAATTATGCTCCTGGCTACATGTTAAACCCAAAAACTTGCTCTTTTGATAAACCTGAATTATTAAAAGGAAAAAAATATTACACCTTTTTAAGTGGCAGGTATGGCTCGGGAAGACTTTCAACATCTGTTAATGATTTATTGAAATGGGATAGCATTCTTCACACTCCCAATTTTTTAAATGAAAAAAGTAAAGCTTTAGCCTTCACTCCTCATCCTCCTAGCAAAGATCCTTCAGACTATGGTTATGGGTGGCATATTACAGATACAACAGCAAAAAACAAAACCATATATCATACAGGAAGTTGGGCAGGAAATAAATCGTACATCAAACGCTTTATAAATACCAAAAGTGTTATTATAATTTTAAACAACACTCATAGTCCTTATATGGTTCCTATTCGAGAAGAGGTGGACAAATATGTAACCGAAGGTAAAACATTAAATGTACCCTCATTAAAAGGTGATGATATATTAGAAAAAGAAATTTGCAATCTCTCCACAGAAAATATAAAATCTTGGTTTGAGAACAACAAGCATTTAATATGGGATAAAAATGATCTTTCTAAATTAAAAGAATTTTATATCATGAATAATGAAACTGAAAAAAGTGAAATTATCAAGTTACTTTTAAACCTTATCTAAAAAGGTTTTTCAAGCAAACACCTTTGAAGTAAAATCACTATAAATCAAATTATTACAACCAATTTTTTACTAGAAAATAGAGATACACAAATCTTCTACTGGTCTTTCATAAGAAAATTAGGGCAATTGTATAGGATACTTTTAGCAACAAACTAAAGTAGAAATTTTATAATGGGTTGGTGTTTTAATAGGGAATGACATAAGCTAATTTAATTTACACTTTAAAGTTGAAATTACACTATATAATATATTTAAAATCAACTTTATAGTGTTTTATATTTAAAATACATTTATATTTAGATTGAATTTGACGCGTAAAAATGGCAGATAAATCAATTGTAAAATCTTTCTTGCAAAAACTGAAGGATTATTAAAGTATGGGGCATTATCTTCTCCAATCGTCCTAAAAATAGTATTCAAAATCTTGCAGATATAAATATCACTGCTAAAATGCGTGAAGAAATAATTCTCAATCTAGAAATTGAGGATTACAGTAAAGGTCCTTTAGAGGAAGCTCAACAAGGAGGTACTGAAATGTGGATTTTTGGTAAAATAATTAAAGGGCAACAAATTTATATTAAGCTGACTATCTCTCAAATCACAGACCAAGCAATTTGCATTTCTTTCCATAAAGCTGAATTCTTTATGGAATTCCCGTTTAAGGATTAAACTAAAAACAAGTTAATTATGAAAAGTCCAATCACAGGTAAGAAAATGACCTTACAAATTAAAAAAAACACTTTAGAATTTCGAAAATAAAAATTCGAATATAATCACAAAAGTTATTATTGTGAGTACATTTAGAGGGTATAATGCTACCCAAATAATGGAGAAAAGCCATGAGGAAAAAGCTTGGCTAGAAAATGAAAAAAGCAAAAGCTTAATAGATTATAATTATGCATTTGAATTAATTCACATTTAATTGTTTCAAGTTGTTGCCAACGTGTTTATAAAAAAATAGTAATTATTTTATAAGGTGTACCTGATACACATGTTAGCCACTGGGTTTACTTTTTATTAATCCGCTTACAATATTAATCGGATATATTATTTGTCCGAAAACAGTAATCAAAGCGATTGAATAGATTGCAAAAGTCAGATTATCATTAAAATCAAATTCCTTTATCGATTCTCTGTAAAGCTGAGATAAAATCCAAATTATCAAAATTCCTCCAAAAGTCAGCATAATATGAGTGAAATTCAGCCATTTGGATAGTTTTCTATTTGCTTTCAGCATAGTCCAATATCCAAGCCCGATTATTCCAAAAAGGAATGAAAACAGGATTATTAAATCATTAGTTGCAATTATAAAATAAGTGTCGTAAATATTAAATCCGAAAGAGTCTGCTTTAGTCAAAATTCCGAACAAGATTATTATCGGAATAGATGTCCAAAAAATCAGATATGGTTTGTTAATCAGGAATTTCATTTTTCAACTTCAGTTATGGATTCATATTAGAGTTTGATTATTTAAATTTATTAATATTTTTTTTGGTCTGTTCAACTTATAGCTAATACCTCTACAAAAACACTTCTACATTTATCTTTCAATATCTAGCTAATTTTTCCAAAGAAAAATTAGTTTCCTTTACTCATTTCCAGTAACTCTTCTAGATAATGCCTATTGCTAGAGAGTCTAGGGATTTTGTGCTGTCCTCCTAACTTATCGTATTTCTTTAACCAATCATAAAAAAGATTTTTTCTTGCAATATGTATGGTTGGCATGTTAAGTGTAATATTATTATAACGCTTAGCTTCGTAATCAGAATTAAGAGTTTTAAGCGCATTGTCCATTACCCCAGCAAAAACATTAATATCTTCTGGTAATTTTCTAAATTCTATCAACCATTCATGCGCTCCTTTTTCTTTTCCTTGCATAAAAATAGGCCCTGCAGTATAATCTATTATTTCAGCCCCTGTTTCTTTACAGGCTCTTTGTAAGGCTTCCTCAGCATTCTCTATAATTAGCTCTTCTCCAAAAACATTAATATGGTGTTTTGTTCTCCCTGTTACTTTGATCCTGTAAGGAGACGTTGACGTAAAACGCACGGTATCTCCAATTAAATAGCGCCATAAACCCGCATTTGTGGTAATTACAATAGCGTAATTTTTATTTATTTCTGTTTCCCAAAGTGGAATTACTTTTTCATTTGGGGTTCCATAAACATCCATCGGGATAAATTCATAAAAAATACCATAGTCAAGCATCAATAATAATTCGTCCGAGTTATTACGGTCCTGAATAGCAAAAAAGCCTTCAGAAGCATTATAAATTTCGTAATACCTAAAATTCTTTCGTGGTAATATTTTTTGATATTGTTCTCTATATGGGTTAAAGCTTACTCCTCCATGAAAGTATACTTCTAAATTCTCCCATATTTCGAACAGATGATTTTTTCCTGTCTTTTCTAAAACTTCATTCAACAAAACAAGCATCCAAGATGGTACTCCGGCAAGACTTGTAACATCTTCCCTAACTGTTTCTTCTACAATAGCTGCCAACTTACTTTCCCACTCACTCATTAAAGACACCTTATTGCTAGGCGTACTACTCATTTCTGCCCAAAAAGGCATATTATCAATAATTATTGCTGAAAGGTCTCCAAAAAAAGTGTTATTATCTTGATACAGCTCCTTGCTCCCTCCAAGTCTTAAACTTTTTCCAGTAAAAAGCTTAGAGTCTTCATTGTTATTAAAATAAAGAGAAAGCATATCCTTCCCTGCTTTAAAATGACAATCTTCTAACGACTCTGTACTTACAGGAATAAACTTACTTTTAGCATTGGTAGTTCCACTACTTTTTGCAAACCATTTTATATTTGAAGGCCAAAAAATATTACTTTCTCCCTTGCGAGCTCTTTCAATCATTGGTTCAATATCTTCATAGCGAACAATTGGAACACGATCGGCAAAGGTAGCATACGACTCAATTTCGGAGAAAACATACTTCTTCCCCATTTCGGTATCTTTAGCTACAGACATTAATTGAATAAGCACCTCTGTTTGTACTTCTCCTGGATATTTTAAAAAAAGTTCCATCTGATGAAAACGCTTTTTTAAAAGCCATGAAGCAATCGAGTTGAATAATGGAATTGACATTTATTTAAATTATATTTGATAAAAATAGGAAAAAACTTTTATCATGTTCGAAGGTGTTCTCACTAAAATGCAAACTGAATACACAAAACCAATAAATTACTACTTAGTCTTTGAAAACAACTACCTAAATTTCAATCAGCTTCTCAATAAAAAGATTCAAATTAAGTTTATAAAATTCGAATGTCTTTCTTGTCATTTAGACAAACCTATATACCGACAAGGATTTTGCAAAAGTTGTTTTTTTGAAACTCCAAAAGCTGCCGATTGGATTTTAAAGCCCGAATTAAGTAAAGCACATTTGGATATTGAAGATAGAGATTTGGCTTACGAAAAAGAAGCCCAATTACAGCCGCATATTGTTTATTTAGCAAATTCTAGCAGTATAAAAGTTGGTGTTACTAGAAAGAGTCAAATTCCAACTAGATGGATAGACCAAGGAGCACATGAAGCTATTGAAATAGCAGAACTTCCTAATAGATATTTAGCGGGAATTATGGAAGTTGCCTTAAAAGACCACGTTTCTGACAAAACAAATTGGCGCAAAATGCTCCAAAATGATATTACAGACGAAAATTTAGCTGCCTATAGAGACCAGTTAAAACAATACATCCCTGAGGAAGCGTTGCCTTATTTTATTAATCAAAATGAAGAAACAACCATTGAATTTCCAGTGGAAGCATACCCTGTAAAACCAAAAAGTCTCAATTTATCTAAAACTCCCGAATACACTGGGGTTTTAAAAGGAATAAAAGGTCAGTATTTAATCTTTGAAGACCAAACTGTTTTTAATATCAGAGCAAATGAAGGCTTAGTAGTGAATATAAATAGTATGCCTTCTTAAAAATAAGAGTAAAAAGAAAAAAGTTAGAGGTTAATCCTCTAACTTTCTTTGATATTCTTGCTTGTACATAGCTTTTGCAACTTCTTCTCTTCTTTGTTGTGAAGGTTTTGTGAAGTGTTGGTTGCTACGTAGCTTCTTTAATTGTTGTGTTTTTCTATACTTTTGTTTGTATCTTTTTAAGGCTCTATCAATGTTCTCACCTTCTTTAATCGGAATTATAAGCATAGTGCGTATATTATTTATAGTTAATAAAAACTACTTCAGAGCAAATCTACAAAGTAGCTAAACGAAAATCATTTTAATTACAAGAGCGCAAAAGCGCCAGATAAACCCCAGTAAATGGAATTAAAAAAAACCACCCTCAAAATAAGGATGGTTTTATTTTTATAAATGCTTAGTCAACGATTTCTACGTTTACTGCATTCATTCCTTTTCTACCTCTTTCGGTTTCAAATCTTACTTTGTCGTTTTCATTGATGTTATCAATTAAACCACTTTCGTGTACAAAGATATCTTCATTACTACCATCTTCAGTGATAAATCCAAATCCTTTGGTTCTGTTAAAGAACTTTACTGTCCCTTCTTTCATTGTATAATAATTTTAAATTTTTATAAGTCGATACAATAAAATCATGTAGGCTGTGCACATCAATTATAAAAATTGACAAGAACACAATTACAAGAAATTATGTATCTGTGGCAAAAAGTCTAAAAAAAAGTGGGATAATAAATTCTCGGAAGGATAAAAAATACCAAATTTTGTATGTGCTTCATTGCTATTGAGTGCAAAGAAACGTCTTTATTTCGGATTAATCTATTTATTTCTAGTTTATTTCTATATTTTTATTGATTATCAGTATTTTACAACTCTGCTCAATCTTACTTAGCTCCTTTTTCCAAAGAAAAACATTATTAACTTCAAAAAAAATAAATAGTTACATTATTAATTCTAATCTAAATCAACACCAATTATCAGCCTAAAATTGTACTTTTGAGAGAAGTGCTTTAATAGCGTACTTATTCTTAAAATTACACATGAAAACAGAAGAATTATTTAATGCCATCCGATCTGAAGATTTAAACAAAGTAGAAGAACTGCTTACCAAAAATTCTGAATTGGTAAACCAGAGAGATCAACGTGGTTCTACTCCTTTATTATTGGCAACTTATTATGGAAACAATGAGGTGGCAAGAACCATTTTAAAGTTCAATCCAGAAATAGATGCAAAAGATGCTTCAGGAAATACCGCTTTAATGGGCGTTTGTTTTAAAGGATATATTACCATTGCAGAATTACTCCTTGCTCATAATGCAAGTGTAAATTTATCAAATGGTAACGGGAGTACTGCATTAATTTTTGCTGCTACTTTTGGGAGACCAGAAATTATTAAGCTGTTACTTAAAAATGATGCTGACAAAGCCATTAAAGATGCAAATGGACTAACAGCGTTAGACCATGCAAAAATGCAAAAACATAATGAAATTATAGCTATCTTAAACTAGAGGTCTTCTGCCAAAAGTCCTAACTTAACGTTATTTAGTAATTTTATTTTTTTTCCTTCGGTCTCAATCAATTCCTTTTTTGAAAAATCGGAAATCATTCTAATCATAGATTCTGTAGCTGTTCCTACAATGTTGGCAAATTCTTCTCTGGAAAGGGATATTTTTAAAAAGCCTTCTTTATCAACTCCAAATTCTTCATATAAGCTTAGCAATGAAGAAGCAAACCTAGATTTAACCGGTTTTTGTGCCATTTGCACTATATGCTCATTTGCCAATTTTAAATCATAGCAGATGTCATTTATTATATTCGCAGAAAAATTAGCATTGTTTTTAAATACAGAAAGTATTTCCGATTTCGGAATAAAACAAACATCCATTGTTTCTATAGCTGTTGCCGATAATCCAACGGCATCATCACTAACAATGCTTCGTTGCCCTAATAAATCTCCTTTTTTGATGAATTTTACAATATGACTCTTTCCATTAGAAGCCAATTTTGTAAGCTTACAAATCCCAGACTTAATACAATAAACTCCATTTAAATGATCTCCTTCTTCAAAAAGAAAAGAGCCTTTTTCTATTTGTTGAGAAGTTTTACATTCAGAAATACTTATTAATTCTGATTTGTCTAAGCTTTTTAAGGAACTAAATTTTCGCACTATACATTGTTCACATTTACTCATCTCTGTAGCGCTTTGCATTATTCATTAAATCATTTTACAATGACAAATATCATACTTTTTATTTATATATTTATAGAGATTTGACCTTTTAAAACTAAGAAATTGAGCAATTCATGTTTTCATTGTGGTCTAGATTGTGAGCAAGACTCCTTATTTTTTGATGATAAGATTTTTTGCTGTAATGGTTGTAAAACTGTTTATCAAATATTTTCAGATAACAACCTAACGTCTTATTACGATTTAGATAAAAATCCAGGGATTACTCCAAAAGAAATTCGTGGAAAATATGATATCTTAGAAAATCAAAAAATCGTTGAAAGTCTTCTTGAATTTAATGATGATAACCTCCAAATTGTAAATCTTTACATCCCAACAATTCATTGCAGCTCTTGTATATGGGTTTTGGAAAATCTCCATAAAATAAATTCAAATGTAAAAGATGCTCAGGTTAATTTCCCAAAAAAAACTATTCGAGTAACATATAAAACCGAAAGTTATAACCTCAAAAGTCTTGTGCTTTTATTGGCTACTATTGGTTATGAACCTAAAATAAATCTAGAAAATAAGAATACAGAAAACACTTCTATTAACAGAAGTCTAATATACAAACTCGGAATTGCTGGTTTTGCCTTCGGAAACATCATGTTTTTATCGTTTCCTGAATATTTTGAAGTAAATGAATATTGGCTTGACCATTACAAACCTTTCTTTAGGTGGATTATGTTTGCCTTTTCACTGCCCGTAGTTTTCTATGCTTCTTCCGATTATTTTATCTCGGCATATAAAGGCATAAAATCTAAAATATTAAATATAGACATCCCTATTGCCTTAGGAATTGCTGTTCTTTTTATAAGAAGTACCTACGAAATTATAAGCGGTACTGGCCAAGGCTTTTTCGACAGTCTGTCTGGGCTTGTATTCTTCCTGCTAATTGGAAAATTTTTTCAGCAGAAAACATACAACTTTTTGTCTTTTGAAAGAAGCTATAAAAGCTACTTCCCCATAGGAGTTACAGTGATTAAAAATAACAATCAAGAAGAAAACATTCAAGTTCAAGACGTAAAAAAAGGGAACCGAATTTTAATTAGAAGTGAAGAAATTATCCCTGTTGACTGTATTCTTATAAAAGGAGAGGCAAGAATTGATTATAGCTTTGTTACTGGCGAGTCGGATATTGTTACTAAAACTTCGGGAGATAAAATATTTGCTGGTGGGAAACAAACAAGAAATAGTATCGAGGTAGAAGCTTTAAAAACTGTTTCTCAAAGTTATTTAACGCAACTTTGGAGTAACGATGCCTTTAAGAAAGAAAATACAACTAATTTTAAAAGTATTACCAACCAAATAAGTAAATATTTTACCATTGCAATTTTAATCATAGCATTTTCATCTCTCTTTTATTGGTTATGGAAAGATGCTTCTCAAGCAATGTATGTTTTTACAGCTATTTTAATTATAGCCTGCCCATGTGCCTTAGCACTCTCTGCACCTTTTACATTAGGGAATTTATTACGGATTTTTGGCAAAAAAGGCTTTTATTTAAAAGATGGGTTTGTAATTGAAAAATTAGCAAAAATAGATACCATAATTTTTGACAAAACTGGAACTATTACAGCTTCCAATAAAAACACAATTACCTACGAGGGCGAAGTCCTGAATGCAGATGAAGAGATTTTATTAAAAAACACCCTCCGAGGCTCCAACCATCCATTAAGCAGACAGCTTTATCAACTTTTAAAAGCAAACAATATTATTTCTTTAGATGAATTTAAAGAAACTACAGGAAAAGGACTGGAAGCCCGTGTAAACAATCAAAATATCAAAGTAGGCTCTGCAAGTTTTGTTAATAAAAATGCTGCAAAAGAAGCGCTAAAAACGAGTGTTCATATTAGTACAAATAATAAATATAAAGGAAGGTATGTTTTTTATAACCAATACAGAAAAGGCATCTCTAAACTATTTAATAAACTCAATAAAAAATATGAACTCGTAATTTTATCTGGAGATAATGCAAGTGAAAAAGAAAATTTATGTAAATTACTTCCTATAAATACAAAGTTGCTTTTTAACCAGCAACCTTATGATAAATTGATTTACATAAAGCATCATCAAGAAGAAGGTGCTAAAATAGTAATGATTGGCGACGGTCTCAATGACGCTGGTGCTCTAAAGCAAAGCGATGTTGGGATAGCTATTTCAGAAAATGTAAATATATTCTCCCCTGCCTGCGACGCAATATTAGACGCTAGAAATATTACTGAATTAAACAAGTATTTAAACACTTGCAAAAAAGGCATTAACATTATCAAAGCAAGTTTTATACTGTCTTTTATCTATAATATTATAGGGTTATTATTTGCTGTTACCGGGCATTTATCTCCCGTTATTGCAGCAATCTTAATGCCGCTAAGCTCTATTAGTATTGTTGTTTTTACAACGTTGTGTACAAATTTTGTAAGTAGAAAATTAATTTGATAAGGCAACATGATAATTGTCATTCTTTTTGATAATAGTTGCCCATAATTTTGCAATACAATATACAATCATGAGTGTTATATATATACTATTATCAATAAGTATTTTAATTGCCTTAATCTTTTTTATTGCCTTTATAAGCGCTGTAAAATCTGGGCAATATGACGATAGTTACACTCCCTCTGTACGTATGTTATTTGAAGATGAAATAAAAAAAGATTCTTGTAAAACTGAAACTTGTAAAACCAAAAATAAACAACAATCATAAACTATGGAAATGGAACAATTTTACTACGACAACAAAATTGTAAAGAAGTTTCTTTATGCTACTATGTTCTGGGGATTAGTTGGAATGCTAGTAGGTCTACTGCTCGCATTTTTATTTATATTCCCACACCTAACCGACGGTGTCTCGTGGTTAAGCTTTGGTAGATTAAGACCTTTACACACAAATGCAGTTATTTTCGCTTTTGTAGGAAATGCAATTTTTGCTGGAGTTTATTACTCATTACAAAGACTTTTAAAAGCTAGAATGTATAGCGACTTTTTAAGTGGTTTAAATTTCTGGGGATGGCAACTTATTATTGTTGCCGCAGCAATTTCGCTTCCTTTAGGATATACTTCTTCTAAAGAATATGCAGAATTAGAATGGCCAATAGATATTGCTATTGCAGTAATATGGGTTGCCTTTGGAATTAATATGATTGGTACTATTCTTAAAAGAAGACAACGCCATTTATATGTTGCTATTTGGTTTTATTTAGGAACTTTTGTAACCGTTGCAGTATTACATATATTCAATAATATCGAACTTCCAGTTAGCGCCATGAAAAGCTATTCTGTATATGCAGGGGTGCAAGATGCTTTAGTACAATGGTGGTACGGACATAATGCAGTAGCGTTTTTCCTTACAACTCCATTTTTAGGACTTATGTATTACTTTGTTCCAAAAGCTGCCAACAGACCTATTTATTCATATAGACTATCAATTGTACATTTTTGGTCGCTAATATTTATTTATATATGGGCTGGACCTCATCATTTATTATATACTGCCTTACCAGAATGGGCTCAAAATCTAGGGGTTGCATTTTCGGTAATGTTATTAATGCCTTCTTGGGGAGGTATGATAAACGGACTCTTAACTTTACGAGGAGCTTGGGATAAAGTTCGTGTGGATCCTGTTTTAAAATTCTTTGTGGTAGCTATTACAGGTTACGGAATGGCAACATTTGAAGGTCCTTTGCTTTCTTTAAAATCTGTAAATGCTATTGGGCATTTTACCGATTGGATTATTGCACACGTACACGTAGGGGCATTAGCATGGAATGGTTTCTTAACATTTGGAATGATTTATTACCTAGTTCCAAAAATGTTCAAAACAAAGTTATATTCATTAAAATTAGCCAACTTCCACTTCTGGATTGGAACGTTAGGAATTATACTTTATGCACTTCCAATGTATGTAGCTGGATTTACACAAGCTTCCATGTGGAATCAATTTAATCCAGACGGAACGTTGCTCTACGGAAATTTCTTAGAAACAGTACAGCAAATCATTCCAATGTACGCTATGAGAGCCGCAGGAGGAACCATGTATTTAATTGGTGCTGCCATAGGGGTTTACAATGCCGTAAAAACTATTAAGCTAGGGGTAGATGTTAAGGATGAATTAGCGGAAGCTGCTCCTTTAACAAGAGTTTCTAAAAAGAGACTTTCAGGAGAAAATTTCCACAGTTGGTTAGAAAGAAAACCCGTACAATTAACAATTCTAGCAACTATAGCTATTCTAATTGGAGGAATCGTTCAAATTGTGCCCACATTATTGGTTAAATCTAATATCCCAACCATCTCAAGTGTTACGCCTTACACCCCATTAGAATTAGAAGGAAGGGATATCTATATTAGAGAAGGATGCGTTTCTTGTCATTCACAAATGATTCGTCCTTTTAGAAGTGAAGTAGAGCGCTACGGAGAATATTCCAAAGCAGGGGAATATGTTTACGATCATCCATTTTTATGGGGAAGTAAACGTACTGGACCAGATTTACATCGTATTGGAGGAAAATATAACGACAACTGGCACTTTAACCATATGTACGATCCACAGAGTACATCCGCAGGAAGTATTATGCCTTCTTACCGTTGGTTAATTATGGACGAACTCGACCGATCTGACATAGAAGCTAAAATGAAAGCTATGGTAAAACTTGGAGTTCCATATACGGAAGAAGAAATAGCTAATGCGCAACAAGACATGGACAAACAAGCGCATACTATAGAACAAAACTTATATCAAGATCCTGATTTTAAAGAAACTTATGAAGAAGATAAGCGTGCAGCTGAACTTAATAATGAAGATTTTGTAGAAATGAAGAATCGTGAAATTGTAGCGTTAATTGCTTATTTACAACGATTAGGAACTGATATAAAAATAGATTTCAATCAAGAAGAATCAACTAGTAAAACCAAATAGTTATGATGAAGTTTGTTAAAAATTACATGGAATCGATAGACGGGGTTGCAATCTACCCCATCTTTTCCCTACTTATATTTTTCGTCTTTTTTGTAATTCTATTTTGGTGGGTTTTTACTGCTAAAAAAGATTATATCAATAAATTGAGTCAGTTTCCATTAGACAATAACGATAAAACCGACCTAACATCATGAGAAATTTTACATCATATTTACGAGTTCTACTAATAGTTTTTATTGTTTTTTGTGCTGCTGAATATTTTATAGATTCTGGAAGTAAACCAGCTTTTATAGAATATCCACAAGTAGCTATATTTCTAGTGTTATTTACACTACTACTTGTTGCTGTTGAAATAGTTGTAGCTTCCATGAATAGCCTTACAAAAGCGCTGTTGTCTGAAGAACAACTTAAAGAAGCTGAAGAAAATTCATGGTATAAAAACCTTCTTAAAAAACTAACCAAAACAAAACCTATTGAAGAAGAAGGGGAAATTATTTTAGATCATAATTACGACGGAATTAAAGAACTAGATAATTCATTGCCGCCATGGTGGTTATATGGATTCTATGCAAGTATACTTTTTGCAGCCATTTATTTAATTAAATATGAAGTTTTAAATGGCGATTCTCAAAAAGTAGAATATGAAAAAGAAGTTGCTGCTGCAAAAATTGCTATTGAAGAATACAAAAAAACTGCGGTAGATTTAGTAGATGCTAAAACTGTAGTAGCCTTAACAGAAGATGGAGATATTAAAAAGGGAGCTGAAATATTTAAAATAAATTGTGTTGCTTGTCACCGTGCAGATGGAGGAGGCGCTATTGGTCCTAATCTAACCGATGATTACTGGATTTTAGGGGGAGGAATAAAAAACATATTCCATACAATAACCGAAGGTGGACGAAGTGGAAAAGGAATGATTGCTTGGAAACAATCTCTCAAACCTTCTGAAATACAATTGGTTGCTAGTTATATTTTAACCTTACACGGAACAAATCCTACAGACCCAAAAGAACCAGAAGGAGATATTTGGAAAGAAGCTGAAGTAACTGAATAATAATATACAGCAACCAAAAACTATAAGGTTGTTGTGTTATACTATTCAATCTTAAAAAAGATAAACCACTTTTTTATATAGAATCAACTCCCTCGGAATGAACCCCGAAGGAATCTAACAAAACAAATAATTCTTTTTACGTAAAGCGTAAGAGAATTAAACCCTCTATAAGGGATTTAAACCTATAAAAACAGCATATGGAAACGTCCGAAGAAAATTTTAGAGATTCTATCGGTACTGTTAATGAAGAAGGGAAAAGAGCATGGGTATTTCCAAAAAAACCAAATGGAAAATTCTATACATATCGTAAATATGTGAGTTATTTCCTGCTTTCCTTTTTAATTTTAGCGCCTTTCATTAAAATTAACGGGAATCAGTTTTTGCTTTTTAATGTTTTAGAACGAAGGTTTAATATTTTTGGTTTCCCGTTTTGGCCACAAGACTTCTATCTATTTGTAATCTGCATGATTATTGGAGTAGTTTTTATTACTTTATTTACTGTAGCTTTTGGAAGAATATTTTGTGGATGGATTTGCCCACAAACCATTTTTATGGAAATGGTTTTTAGACGTATTGAATATTGGATTGATGGCGACCGTGGTGCGCAAATGCGTTTAGAAAAGCAAGAATGGAACGCAGAAAAAATTAGAAAAAGAACTTTAAAATGGTTTATCTTTTTTTGTATTTCATTTATTATAGCTAATGTTTTTCTTGCTTACCTCATTGGGAGCGATCAACTTTTACGCTATATAACCGAGAACCCATTTGACCATATTTCAACCCTTATTTCATTACTCATATTTACAGCAGTTTTCTATTTTGTTTTTGCGTGGTTTAGAGAACAGGTTTGTATTATTGCTTGTCCCTACGGAAGATTACAAGGCGTACTCCTCGACACTAAATCTATCATTGTGGCCTACGATCATAAACGTGGAGAGGCTGAAAATGGAAGAAAAAAATTCAAAAAAGGAGAAGATAGAGATGCGCTTGGGGTTGGAGATTGTATAGACTGCAAACAATGTGTAAATGTTTGCCCCACTGGAATTGATATTAGAAATGGAACACAACTAGAATGTGTTAATTGTACTGCTTGTATTGATGAGTGTAATACAATTATGGAAAAGGTGAATTTACCAAAAGGGTTAATTCGCTATGCAAGTGAAGAGAATATTGAAAAAAAGGCTTCTTTTAAACTTACTCCTAGACTAAAAGGCTATGCTGCTGTTTTATTAATTTTAATAGGTCTCCTTATAGGAATGTTATTTTTAAGAAACGATGTAGAAGCAAGTGTTCTTAGACTTCCTGGACAACTCTATGAACACAAAGGGGAGCATATTATTAGCAATGTCTATACCTTTAAAATTATCAATAAAACAGTAAAAGAAATTGATAATATTCATTTTGAATTATTAAGCCCCAAAGGAGAAGTTAAATTAGTTTCTAAGGAAAATTTTGACATTCCTAAAGAAGGATTACACGAAGGAACTTTATTTATTGAAATTGATAAAGCCTTTTTACAAAAAGATAAAACGACATTAAAAATTGGTGTCTTTAGCAACAATACATTAATCGAAACAACTTCGACTACATTTTTAGGTCCAAGAAGTTACAGAAAATAAAAAAGCCATGAAATTTAACTGGGGAACAGGAATTATTATTGCCTTTGTACTATTTATTAGTTTCATCATGTACTTTGTTATCAAGATGAATACTAACAAAATATACGACCACGATTTAGTAACCAAAGATTACTATAAAAAGGAACTCGAATACCAAAGTAAAATTAATAAAGCTCAAAAAGCTAAGGAAAAAGGATTTCAATTAAATGTTGAAAACATTGCCGAAGGATTGCTTATTACTTTCCCTTCTGAAATTAATGTGGAGGAAGTTACAGGCGAGGTATTTCTCTATCGTCCTTCCAATAAAAAATTAGACTTTAATACTATTTTGAAACTTACTAATTCTACTTTTTTGATTCCTGAAGAAAAACTTCCTAGCGGACGTTGGAATATAGAGGTAGATTGGAGTTACCACAATGAAGGGTTTTACTATAAAAAAGAATTAAGTTTATAAAACTATGCTTTTATCTGCAGTAATATTAGGAATGTTAGGAAGCTTCCATTGTATTGGAATGTGCGGCCCTATTGCCTTTTTATTACCATTAGATCATAAAAACAAAACAAAAAAAGCATTTCAAATTGTAATTTATCATTCAGGAAGAATTTTGACTTATGCCCTTATTGGTTTTATTTTTGGATGGCTAGGAAAAGGGCTTTTTGTAAGCGGACTACAACAACGCTTATCAATAATTATAGGCATTATTATTATTTTAATTGCATTAATTCCTTTAAAAAAAACTAAAAGTAATCTCATTACAAAAAAGATGATGCTTTGGATTTCCAGAGTACAATCGGCATTAGGAAAACAGCTTAAAAAGAAAAAAACTTCAGCACTCTTCTCAATTGGCTTTTTAAATGGGTTCCTCCCATGCGGATTAGTTTATATGGCGTTATTTACTGCCATAGCATTAGGCAATCCCTACCAAAGCTCCATCTATATGGTTTTCTTCGGATTAGGAACCATTCCGTTAATGACAAGTGCTGTTTATTTAGGCAATTTCTTATCGGTTTCTGTACGAAAAAAAATAACGAAAGCAATTCCTGTTTTCGTTATCTGTATAGGTATATTATTTATTGTACGCGGCTTAGGTTTGGGAATCCCATACCTGTCGCCATCGGACATTCAATTAATGGTAAAAGCCAATCCCGATTGTATTGTTCCTTAAAAATATTTTTTTGAGCACCCCTCTCTAAACTCTAAAAAGCTACTAAACAGTCATTGAGAATAACTTATTTTCAGGTTTTGATTTCTTTAAGTACATATCAAAAGCCATGCAAATATTTCTTACAAATGGTCTCCCCTTTTCATTTACAATAAGCCGACCTCTACAAATTGAAATTAGTCCATCGTTTTCAAATTCAGATAGAGCAGTCACTACATTAGGTAAGTCTTCAAAAATGCTATCAGAACTTTCCCATGAAGTCTGAAGGTTACACATTAAATTTAAAATATGCTTCCTAATTATCAAATCTTCTTTATCTAAAACATGTCCCCGAAAAACGGGTATAATTCCTTCTTCCACCAACTGCGAGTACTCCTCTATATTTTTTACATTTTGAGCAAATGCATACCAACTATCGCTTATACTAGATACTCCAAGCCCAATCATCATATTTGTTTTTTGGGTAGTATATCCCATAAAATTACGATGTAATTCTTTCTCATTCATCGCCATGGTTAGGCTGTCTCTTTTTAGCGCAAAATGATCCATTCCGATTTCAACATACCCCAACTCTTCCAATAATTTTTTACCAGTTTCATACAAAGTACGTTTCTCATCTCCCTTCGGAATATCATTTTCATCAAACCCTCTCTGCCCGTTTCCCTTTACCCATGGCACATGAGCATAACTATAAAAAGCTATTCGTTCTGGCATTAATAACAAGGTTTTATTGATAGTATCTACCACATGTTCCATTTTCTGAAATGGCAAACCAAAAATTAAATCATGACTTATAGATGTGTAACCAATCTCCCTAGCCAAATCGGTCGCTTTTTTTACATTTTCAAAAGGTTGTATTCTGTGTATTGCTTGCTGTATCTCCAGATTATAATCTTGAACCCCATAACTAACCCTTCTAAACCCTAAATTATATAGTGTTTGTAAATGTTCCTTTGTTGTATTATTTGGATGTCCTTCAAAACTGAATTCATAATCATCTGCTTTTTCAGCATATTTAAAAATCCCATCGATTAATTGCTTGAGGTTTTCTGCTGAAAAAAAAGTTGGAGTCCCACCTCCTAGATGAATTTCTTTAACTTTAGGAGTAGTTTCAAATAAAAATAAATATAGTTTCCACTCTTCTAAAAGAGTTTTTATATACGGCGATTCTAATTCATGTCGTTTTGTAATTCGCTTATGACACCCACAAAAAGTACACAAGCTTTCGCAATATGGTAAATGAATATAAAGACTTAACTCTCCATTATTTTCTGAGAACGATTGCTTAATTGAAGTTTTCCACTTTTCGGAAGAGAAAGTACTTGAGTCCCAAAATGGCACTGTAGGATAACTTGTATATCTAGGTCCAGGAACATTGTATTTTTGAATTAAAGAATTACTCATAATCTCACAATTTGCCACACAAAAATACTACTATAAGACTCTGCAAAAAATGATAATTATCAGTTAGTTATCCCCATAAATATATTATATAAAAAAAGGTCGTCTAATAAATTTAGACGACCAATGAGGGAATATTAATTAACTAACAGTATTCTATTTTGCCCACCACAATTTTGTTCCTTGCGCATCTGGTCCTTGCGTACTAATTGCAGCATTAAAATTAGGATTTGCCTGTGCTCCAGTCCCATAACGAAGCCTTTGTGGGTATGCTCCATTTAAAGTTCCTAATTCAAAAATAGTTTGGTTGTTAACTCCAGCAGCTAACTCTTGAGGGTAACCAGTTTTTCTTACAACTGCCCAAGCTTCAAAACCATCTGTATAGCTTGCCAACCAACGCTGTAATGCTATTTTTTCTAATTTCTCTTCTGTTGTTCCTACAGAAATATCAGCAATAGCACTTGATGCAATATAAGTATCTGCATCTCCTTCTCCTATATTCCATAGCTTCATAGCCTCTTTTATACCAGAAGTAAATAAAGCTTGCGCATCCCCAGAGCCAATACCTTTAACAGCAGCTTCCGCTTGTAAAAAATAAGAGTCTGCACTACTAATTATTATTTCTGGATATCCTTCTGCTTCTTTACCTCTTGGCTGGATAATAGCATCCGAAGGAGTACTAAACAGGTCATAACGAACGTATGGCATAGTTAAACCATTCATTCTAACTGGCTGACCAATATATTGCCCTGATGGTACTTCTAACACCACAGTGTTTCCATTATCTGTTCTTGTATAAGTAGCACCAGCAGCTATTAAAGCAGCTTCCATAAAATCTACTCTCTCCATAAAATCATCATCTCCATCATTTTCAAAATTAAAAGTCCCTCCTTTAGCTGGTTTTGCATAGATAGCTAACCTTGGATCGTTATTATCTTGAAGTAAATTAATAAGAGGCTGACTAACAGTCCAGTCTGATCCTGCTCCAAAATCATTCCATACATCTCCATAAGAAGAAGATGTCCACTCACTAATAACAAAGTCTTTTTTCATTGTTACACTACCGCTTCCAGCATCTAAAAGAGGCTGCGACATTGCTTCTGTTATAGTTTGAGTTGCAAAATTCTCACCAGGAGCTCCTAAAGCACGAGTTCCTAATCTTAACTTTAAAGTATTTGCTAATTTTTTCCACAACTGTAAATCACCTCCACAGTAAACATCATTAGCTCCTGCATCATCAATTCCTAAACCTGTTCTTTCTTCATCTCCAATAATATTCATAGCAGTATCAAGATCTGCAATAATACCTTTATAAATTTCCATTTGAGTATCATATTTAGGAGTCAAAACCCCCTCTACTCCAGCTTCACTAAATGGAACCATACCAAAAGTATCTGTATACATTTGGTAATAAAGTCCTTTCATAATTAAGGACATTGCATACATAAACTGATTTTCAAACTCTCCTCCTTCAGCTGTTAAATCTCCAAACGATTTAATATTTCCAAAATATCCTGCGAGCCAGTCGTATGCCGCATCTGTATATCCAGGATCATAAGTGTAAGAAAGTCCATCTGCCCACCAACTTTGGTTCATTCCAAAAGTAAAATGCCCCGCAAATCTATCGGTATGAATTAAATGGGCTCTCCAATATTCGAAACGACCAGGAGCATATAGACCAACCTGAGCACTAGTTAAGAAATATTTTGCACTCACCTCATCTGAGGTAAAGCCTTGATTATTTGTATTTATTTCGTCAAAATCTTTTGTACAAGATATTCCTACTAGGAGGCACAAAAGACCTGTTATATATTTGAATTTTTTCATGGCGTACATTTTTAAAATTTAACGTTCAAACTAAGTCCGATGCTTCTTGTTGTTGGAAGCGCATAAAATAACACTCCTTGCCCCAAGTTAGAAGTTGAGTAACTAGATTCTGGATCAAAATTATCAGCTTCTTTGTAAATAAAGAATAAGTTTCTACCTACTGCACTTAAAGACAAACCTGTTAAGAAGGAACGATCCAAAAATTTAGAAGGTAAGTTATAAGTTAAACTCAATTCTCTTAAACGTACATTTGTTTGAGAAAACACATATTCTGAACCTATCCCACTTACAGCCCCCCAATATTCTTGAGCAGTAATATTCTCTGTATTTTGGGTATAATTACCATTACCGTCATCAATAACACCATCTACTACAACACCACCATCTCTGTATTGTAAAGATTTTTTAGAAACTCCTGTTGCATCAAGTTGTGCATCTGTATAAGAAAACACTTCTCCACCAACTCTAAAATCGACTAAAGCGTTTAATGTAAAATCTTTAATTCTAAAAGTATTTGTAAAACCTCCTGAAAAATCTGGCTGATAATTTCCTACTTTCACACGCTCTGAAGTTGCTTGTGGGCGACCTTCAGCAGTTAAAACAAGGTCTCCATTATCGTTACGCAACCAATCGGTAGCATAGATATCTCCATATCCTTCTCCTACTTGAGCTCTTACATCTACAATCCCTCCATTACTAGAACTAAAAGTAAAGTTTTCTTGCCCATCAATTAAACTTACTAATTCGTTTTTATTCTTAGCCATATTTACAGAGACATCCCAACCAAAGTTCTGATTGCTTACTGGAGTTCCTCCCACTAATATCTCAAAACCTTTGTTAGTAATCTCCCCTACATTTTCTCTAAAGAAATCGTATCCAGTACCAGGATCTACAGGAACATCAAAGATTAAGTTTTTACTACTAATATCGTAATAAGCAAAGTCTGCATATAATCTATTATTGAAAGCTTTGAACTCTAAACCAAATTCATTTGATTTTACATCTTCTGGCTGAAGGCTTTCACTAAATCTAATATTAGGTCTATTAATTTGTGTGTTTCCTAAATATCCATTTGATGCTACTGAAAATAAATTTACTATTTGCTGAGCCCCAGTGTCGTTACCAACACTAGCTGTACTTGCTTTAAGCTTCAATAAGTTAATATTAGACTCTTGAAGATTAAATATTTCATTTAAAAGTACACTCACACTAGCAGAGCTATAGAAATACGATCTGTTTTCTGCTGCCAATGCAGAAGACCAATCATTTCTAGCAGTAAGATCTAAATACACCATATCCTTATAAGAAAATGATGTAGATCCATAAACCGAGTTAACCCTTTTTTCTATTAAATCTGACTGTGTTGCTGTAAGTTGAGAACCATCTGTATTATCTAAAAAATACTTTCCTGGAATCTTAAAATCATATCCATTTGTAGAAGAAGAAATAAATGTAGAATGTCTCATGTTCCCTCCTGCATTTGCAGAAATATTAAAGTTCCCTCCTACATCTTTATTAAACATTAATAAGAAATCGTAATTTGTTTCTGTTCTATCATTTTTACTAAAACGGATTCTTCCATCAGGAAAAAAGTGATGTCCAGTTGCTTCATATGCCTCAGTATCTTGTTGAACTGCATCTGTACCAACTCTAGCAAAAGCAGATAACCAATCTGTAAATTTATATTCTAATTTTGCAAATCCAGTAACACGGGTTCTTGTATCTCCATTATAATCGTTTTCTAACATCCAATATGGGTTTCCACCTGAAGATGTTGGAGCAATAACTCTATATGGATTGGTAGGATCTATTGGATTTTCTAAATCTTGATAATTCTTTAAATCATTAACATCAATATTTCTTGCTAAAGGATACACATAAGCAACAACTCCTTCTGTTCCTTGAGTTGGTCTATTTTTAGCATCCTGTAAAAAATAAGTGATTTTAGCATCTAAAGATAATTTATCAGAAAGATTTGCTGTACCTCTTAAATTAAAATTATTACGTTTTACATTAGAGTTTGGTAAGATTGATTCTAAGTCAGAATTTGTATAAGAAAAACGTACTGTTGCTTTTTCTGAACCAGCTGTTAAAGCCAAAGTATTAACCATACTTGATCCGGTTTCAAAAAAATCTTTTACATTATTTGGCTGTGCAGAATATGGCTTCATTGTTCCATCAAATTCAAGACGTTGAGAACCATCAAATCTTGGACCCCATGATCCACCATTGCTAGTTACTGAATTTACTTGTGTTGCCAAACCTGCTGTAGAATCTACCTGAGGAAAATTCCCATTATTACCTCTTCCGAATTGATTTTGGTATTCTGGTAATACTAAAGGAGTATCAAAAGTAGCACTAGAGGTATAAGAAACTCCAAGTCCTTTTGTTCTTCTTCCACTTTTGGTTGTTATAATAATAACCCCATTACTAGCTCTAGACCCATAAAGTGCTGCTGCATTTGGTCCTTTTAATATCGACATACTTTCTATATCGTCTGGATTTATATCCGAGATTCCATTTCCTAAATCTGGAACAGAATATTCAGCTCCATTAGAAGTTGCTAAAGAAGTGTTATCTATTGGCACCCCATCAACAACATATAAAGGTTGATTGTTCCCTGTAATAGAATTATTTCCACGAATAACAACTCTAGTTCCACCTCCTACTCCAGAAGTAGATTTGGTAACTACAACCCCAGCTACTTTACCTGCTAAAGAACTAGCTACGTTAGACTCTTTTACTAAAGAAACACTCTCTCCGTCTAATTCGGTAACAGAATATCCTAAGGATTTTTTATCTCTAGTTAAACCTAAAGATGTTACAACTACCTCATCTAATTGCTGAGCATCTACACTCATGGAAATGGTAAAATTGGTTTTTCCAGTTGTATTTAATTCTTGAGAGGAATATCCTATCATTGTAATTACTAATGTTGCATCTTGTGCTACACCATCTAGAGTGAAATTCCCATCAAAATCTGTAGAGGTTCCATTACTTGTACCTTTCACAACTACGGTTACACCTGGCAATGGCATTCCGTCATCACCATCTGTGACTGTACCTGATACAGTTTTTTCTTGCGCCAGTAATACATTACTGAATAAAAGAAACGCAAACACCAAAATAGGTAATAGTTTTTTACGCATAAATTATATTTTTAAGTTTGTTGATTGAAAAATTGTTAAAACACAAGTGAATTAACAATAAGTTTACTAAATGTTAAAAAAAGCTTAATTAAGATGAAAATATTTCGACAAACAACATTCAATAAGCAACAAACAACATTAAAAACGAGACTTTCAGTTTATACTCATATGTTTATATAAGTAATAAACACTTTTATAATTAATTGCTTATCAAATAATTGAGCTTTAGTTCAACAACTAGTCCCTATCAAATGTATTAGATTTAATAAAAAATTAACATAAAAAAATATTGAAAAAATAAAAAATTAACCAATTCTCAAAAAACTTTATTATGAATGAAATTGATAAAATAAGAAAGGGTATATTTTGAGGATTTACTATTATTGAAAAATAAAAAGACCCTTGAAAAATTCAAGAGTCTTTTACTATTACTATTTTATGTGTAAAACTTATTAATCTATTTTGAAGCCTTAATTGCTTTAAATTGTGCTTCTGTTAGGGCATTCCCATCAAAGAAAGAAATTCCCTTTGCACCATTATCTTTTGCTAATTTAATAGCTGTGGAAACATCTTCTGCAGACATCGTAGGAACAAAAACTCCTGTGTGTAGCTCTGTATTCATTCCTTCAAGGTCTTTAACTCCCTGCCCAGTTGCAAATCCTATCCAATCTATTTCTTCATTATAGAAATTATTATAAATCATAGGTAATACCATATCAATATCCCATTTATCCCAACGCTGACGAACCATATGATCTGCCATTTCAGGATAGGGAAATACTGCTGCAGTAAGCTTTTTGTTGTATTTATGAGCAATTTTATAGGCATCGTCTACCACAGCTTTAACTTTGTTTAATCGAAACTGCTTCCATTCCATATCAATAGCTGGATTTTCAAAATCTCTTGGGTTTTTGTGATGAATTTTCTCAAATTCAGCAACACAAACATCACAATAACAAAAATCAAATTCTGGTAATTCAACTTCTTGTTTTAAATTATATTTTGGTAATAATCCTATTGGTAGAAAAATATCAGAATACCGTATGTAATCCAAATGCACACTTGCAACCCCCTCTACTTTTGCCAAACCTTCAACTAAATCTAGTACATGGCCACGAGATTCTTTTCGGGTTGGACACATCCATTGATAGTAATCTACATAAGGGCGGGTATCAAAACACGATTTCCCTTCTCTACTTACAGCATACCAATCTGGATGTTGTAATGCTACAGAATCTCCAGGACGATTCATCGCCATAATCCATGCATGTACCTCTAAGCCTTCTTTGGTTGCTATTGGTGTTAAACGTTCTAAAAGCTTCGGATCTGTATTTGTATTAATTAAAACCGCATCAATTCCGTTAGATTTATACTTAGCAAACTCTCTCTGGTAGGAGGTGTCTGCACGCTGAGCATTTGCAGTTGTCCATGTCCAATATTTAAAATCCTTTTCTTCTTTAGAAGTCTCAACTTGTTTAATCTCCTTATCTCTTTTAACCTCTTTCTTTTCGCTACAAGAAACAAACACAAAGAGCATTGTAAGGATAGCTAATTTTAATAATTTCATAGTATAGTGGTTTAGTTATTAGTTTTGGTTTTAAATGCGCCGTCTTCACTGAGAATTAATTGTTTATCTGTAAACGGACTATCAACGATAAGATTCCATCCTTGACTATGAGCTTCTAGCATCACTTCAATTTCTTTCCCTTCAATAACAATAGGGTTTGTAATTAATTTTTGAGAAGATTCTATCCAAGCCCCGTTTTTACGTTGATATTCTTTTTGCTTTCTATATAAATTGTAGAGTTCTAACTTTATTTTTTCATCTGAAGGAACTATAAATTCATCTTTAGAATTTTCTCTTTCTTCTGAAGAAAAATATACATATCCCCACCACTCTGGCTCATGCATATTTACAACCCATTGCGGAGACCAAACCCAATTATATTCTGGAAGATATTTTCCGTTAGCTCCTTGTTTTCGTTGATATATGTCTTGATTTAGTTGATAATCCCAATTAACTCTTGAGAAGTTTATTCTCCAATAATTGTCTACTGGAATTTTATTATCCCCAGCTTCTATTAAAGAAGTCCAAGGCATTGCAATTTCAATACTCCAGCCTTTATCAATATCTGAAGCATTATTTATGGTTCCATTAATATGAACCGCAGTTTTAATACCCTTTATATCCCAGTTATCTATTACTTTCCCTCCTTCTCTATAAGGTTTTGTTAGATATAAATCCCATAAAGTATTTAAGGCATTCATCTCAAATTCCATATAATTGTATGTATCGCCATCGGGGTCTATAAAAATTTCGAAATCATTATTATAAAATATAATGGTATCGCGCTGTTTTAATGTTGCCCAAACATGTGGCTCTTCTAATTCAGCATAGAAATATAAATATTTTTCATCCCAAAGCATTTTAACACGCGTTTGATAACGTGGTTTTTTTGCCCCTTCAATATCTATAAAGTCTGAGGTCCATTTTGCACTTCCCCAAGAAGCTTCCTCTCCTTTTCCATCAATGCTTATACTTTCTGAAGTTTTATGAGCGATATAAGATTTCGGCACAACCATTTTCTGTTGAGCAGACACGCCACTTAACAGTAAAAAAACTAAAAATCCGACAAGACTCTTTTTAAAAGAAAAATACATATTCTGTATATTAATGAAAACTAAAAAGGACACCTTAGTGTCCTTTTATTACTATCCTAAATTTCAATTTTATATTTATATTATAAAATCAATTAGACCAACAACATTTTTTTATTGCCATACACCGTAAAATCGTCGACTTTCAGTATCTCTAATTTGTTTTTGTGGTGTCCTTCTTTTTACCAAACAATCCTTTTATTAAATCGTCGGCGGCATTTTTAATTTTATCTTTCTTAACAGAATCCTGCTTTTGAGCAGCTTCCTTTCCTACAGCTGTTGTATCCGCTGGTTTACTTCCCCCTAGAAAGTCGTTAATTGCATCTTTAACTTTATCACTTCCTTGGTTTAGCAACTTGTCCTTTTGCATATCCACTAACTTCTTAGTAAGCTCAGTAGCTGTTGCACTTAAATTGGTGTTTACAGTTGGACTGTTATATGTACCTCCAATTGTTGCTTTTACTGGAACCGTAATATTTTGAGCATCTGCATCATTTAATTTTGCAATCAAATTATTTACATCTTTCCCTAAATATTTTGCAGGGACTTCAAAAGTGGCATCATAATTTATAGATTTATCAAATCCATGACTCCCGGCTACTTGGATATCAATATCTTTATATTTTAAATTGAAAGGTTTTACATTCACCTTTCCATCTTCAAAAGTAAGGGTTGTTTTAATATCTTTTGTCTCTCCTTCTTCAAAGTTTAAGAATTCTAAACGATTCCCTAAAGCGCTCAACATCTTTCCTTTTTCTGGATCGAAACCACTTACAATAGCTTCAGCTAAGGCATTTCCAGAAACCGAATTCAAATTTGGAGTAAAATCGTTATTTAAATTTCCTTTTATAGAGAAGTTAGAATTTAACACCCCCTGCAAAGCATTTGCAATTGGAGTAATAGCTTGTAACATTTCTAATCCTTGGAAAGACTCCGCTATATTAAAACTTTTCATTCCTAAATCCATATTAAAAGTAGGCGTTTCATTTTTGGTTGAAACAGAGCCATTAACAGCTATTTTCCCGCCAAATAAACTAGAATTTAAGTCTTTTAAAGTCACCGTTTCATCCCGAACAATTAATGTCCCCGACACCTCTTTAAGCGTAAGATTGTCATAAATTACTGTATTTGCTTTCGCAGCAATTGTTGCATCTAGAAACGATGGTATTTTTATTTCTTCTTTCCCCGTCGTAGCTGTATTTTTTGGTTGTTCTGTTTGTTTTTTATCAGAAGAACCTTGTTCACTTTTTGGTTTTTCAGAGGGAGTAGCTTCTGTACTTTCCATCATAAAATCGTTAACTGCAAACGTATTGGAATTTAGTGTAAAATTCCCTTTCAATGTTTCCTTATTAAACATATAGCCTAATAGATTCTCAATAGAACCTTTTGCAGATAAATCAGTCTTTCCAGTTTTGGCTTCAAAAGCATTTAAAGAAACATTTTGCGTATTAAAAGTAATTGCAGCATTAGAAATTTGGACTGGATTTTTCATCTCTTCAGATGTAAATTCAAAATCTTTGAGTCCTAAAGACCCACTATTTTTGGTGTTTTCATATCGTTCGTTTTCAATAGACTGCATATCAAAAGCTGTACTTAGATTTGCATCTAAAATCCCGCTTAAGTTTAAATCTTCAGGCATAGGATATGCATTAGAAAGATTCGCAAGATTAATACGTCCTTTTAAGTTTGCATTCACTAATGGATTCCCCATAATATTTTTAATATTGGCATTGGCACTAAACACATCTTGCGCAATTTTAAAAGTAAGCTTATTAATGTCTACATACGTATTTTCAAGTAATCCTGTTTCATTTGCTATTTTGGTATCAATAGTAATATTGGTAACCGCTTGTGATAAATCAGGATATTTAAACGATGCATTATTGGAAGTAATTGCTATATTAAAAGCAGGAATATGTGTTTCGTCTACCACTCCATTTAATTTTCCTTCAACTACAAAATCTCCCGTGGTTTGTACATTAGCAATATCTTTTGAATATTCTTTTGGAATTACAGCCAAGAAATTTTTAAAGTCTGAAGAAGGTGTTTTAAAAGAAATATCTACCTCTTGATTATCATCATTTAACTTAACAAAACCATCAAAAACTAGCTCTAATTGATTAATTATTGCTTTATTTTCTAAAAAAGTATATTTATTTTCGGCTAAATCAATTCCCAATTTAGCATCTAAGTTAATAGCATTTCTATTGAAATAATTTACACTATCCATATCAAAAGATATTAGTGCACTTGTTTCGGTATCCAATTCAGATTTTACAGCTGAAAGGTCTCCATTTCCAGAATGGTTCAAACTATCTAATTCAAAATACATCTTTCCTTTTTCATCAAAATACTTAATTCGAGAATTGGTAATTTCATACTTCTGAACCGAAAAAGAAACATTATTATTTGAAGCTTCTGGAGCAGATTCATCTGGAGTAGAGTCTGATTTAGTTGCTGTATTAGAAGAAGTAGACGCAGCGGTTTCTTTTGCAATATCATAATTTGCATTCCCATCTTTATCAACCAAAACATTTACAACAGCTCCATCTATAGTAAAAGAATTTATAGAGTAAGGCTCGCCTTCTTTATTAAATATTTGCATAAACGGCACACTAATGTTGGCTTTTTTTGCAAAGACCAAAGTATCGCCTTCAAAGGGAGCATTATTTATTAAACTCATATCTTCAACCGTAACAGAAGCATTCGGGAAATTGCGAATTAAACTAACGTCGGCATCTGCAAAATCAAATTTTGCATTGATGTTTTTATTCACTGTGTTTTTAACCATTTCAATAATCTTCCCTTCAAACAAAAAAGGAGCAGCTATTAAAAAAACTACCAACAGCGCTATTACTATTCCTATAATTTTAAGTATTTTTTTCATATGTACAATTATCTTTTTCTTGATTTTGTTTTATTGAACTCATCTTGACTATTTTTTGCTTAAACATAAAAGTCAAGATGAGTTCATTACAAAAATGGAGTAAATTTTTTATAAATGGTTACACTTTAATAAAAGTTTAATCTTTTAAAAATATATACGGATGCAAGCTAGATAAGGATTACCTAAACTCATAGAGGGTTTAATTCGCAATATTATTTTATCATTAATGTCCGAGTAAAAATACAAGACCGCTTCGCTATAAGAAAAAAGAACAAAGACTAAATCTTAACTACCACAAAATAAGTAGCTTAAAGAAATAACATTTCAAAAATCCTCTTTTTATTCATTTTTATTAATAACAAAGGGTCTATTTTGAAAAACCCATTTGAACCTTGATATAAGTGGAGTTCAATAAATTCCGTTAACTTTTATCAGACAACAATATTATTTTATTTAAAAACCTATATTTCTAAATCAATTTCCTCTCCTACTTTTAAATGAAATCTTTTTCTGAAAAGAGCTACAAATAAATACAGAAAAGGTGTATCTATTATAGCTATTAGTACTTTAAATAAAAATCCGCTTACTACTAAGCCATAAAATAATTCCCAAGGTAAAACCTTAAAAACGCACAATAAAAAAACAACAGTAAAGGTATCTATAAATTGAGAGGTAAAAGTTGAGAAGTTATTTCGCAACCAAAGGTATTTCCCTTTCGTCATTTTTTTCCAGAAATGATAAATAGTAATATCTATATATTGTGCAAACAAATACGCAATCATAGACGCTAACACTGCTATTGGAGAAAGCGCAAAAACATGTGTAAAAGTATCATCTTGAATTGGCGATGTTTTTAAAGCAGGAACTTTTTCTGCAATTAAAATAATTCCCATTGAAAAAATTGAAGCAAATATTCCCGCTGTCACCACCTGGTTTGCTTTTTTCTGTCCGTAGATTTCGGAAATTAAATCGGTAATTAAAAACGTAATCGGATAAGGTAAAATACCGACAGAAATTTCAAACAAGGAAGCACCAAAAATTTTAGTTTCTCCAAAAGGATACCAATAAAAGAACTTTTGAAAAATAAGATTCGACACTACCAGCGAGGTTATAAACAACGCTCCTAAATAAAGGTATATTTTAAATGCTAACTTCTTATCTTTTTGAGTCATCAATTATTTTATATTCATTTCAAACGGCATTCTAGCTTGCAATCCTTTTTGATTTGTCATCGTTTTCATTTGCTGAATGATATTATATATTTCTTCTCCTAACTCCTCTTTCAATAATTCCTCTTTGCTCTTTACAAAGCCAAGACCAGAAAACCCTTGTAATAACTCCTCAATACTTGTTTCGTAAACTGGGAAGTTTTTAACCGAATATTCGCTCACATTATTTGATTCTGCAGCATAAGAAATTGCATCTTCCAAGCCACCAATTTCGTCTACTAGTCCACGTTCTTTAGCTTGGATTCCAGTCCAAACTCTTCCTTGCGCAACACTGTCTACCGCTGCAACTTCCATCTTTCTACCTTCTGCTACACGCTTTAAAAAAGTTTGATAAAAATCTTCTATTCCTTCTTTTGCATAGTTTTTAAAACTTTCGTTATCAGATTCGAATAAACTATACGTAGTTGAGTTTTTATTGGTATTAACCTGTTCCGCATTAATCCCCCATTTATCGGCAAGTTTACTAACATTTGGAATGGTAGCAAAAACTCCAATAGAACCAGTAATTGTAGAAGGTTCAGCAAAAATTTTATCTCCAGCTACTGCCATATAATAACCTCCAGAAGCCGCTAAATTCCCCATAGAAACAATTACAGGTTTTACTTTTTTGGTAACTTGAATTTCTCTCCAAATAATATCAGAAGTTAAAGCCATCCCTCCGGGAGAATTAATACGCATTACAATAGCTTTTACCTTATCGTCTTCTCTTGCTGCTTTTAAAGATTTAAATATGGTTTCTTGTCCAATATAATTATCGTTTCCTTTCCCATATCCAATTTCTCCTTGTGCATAAATTACTGCTATTTTATCCTTTCCAGCAGTTCTTACTTTTTTAGAAGCATATTCTGCATAATCTAGAATATTAATCTTGTTAATTTCATCCTTGTTTTGGAGGTTCATCTCATTTCTCAACAATCCATTATACTGATCTATATAACGCAACCCATCAACAAACTTATTCTGCAATGCAAGCTCTGGAGTTCTTGTTGCTAACTCATCCGCAAAAACATCTAATTGTGACGCTTCTATATTTCTACTATTAGAAATATCATTTAAATATGTCCCCCAAACCGATTCTAAAAGTTCTGAAATTTGCTCTCTATTAGCTTCGCTCATTTCATTGTTTAAATAAGGTTCTACAGCACTTTTATATTTTCCATGGCGAATTACTTCCATTTTTATTCCTGAATTTTCTTGCAAATCTTTCAAGTACAAAACTTCAGAAGAAAGTCCTCTGAAATCAAGGTTTCCAGTTGGATTTAAAAACACAGAATCTGCTACGGAAGCTAAATAATAATCCTTTTGAAGGTAAATATCTCCATAAGCATATACAAATTTCCCAGATTCCTTAAACTTTTTAATAGCCTCTCTAATGGTTCTTGTATTTGCAGCTCCTGTAGTTATAAAAGAATTATGAATACTAATTCCCTTAATTTTATCGTCAGATGCGGCTTTATTTATGGCTAATAAAACATTATTTAACCCATTGTATTCTTCAAATTTATAATCTATATCGGTAAACTCATATTTACCACCATAATCTTTCAATGGCTCATTAAAAGCTATTTCTAAAACAGAATTATTTTTTACCGTTATTTGCTCTTCTCCGCTCCCTGCAACCGCAGCAATAACTACAAAAAACATAATAATAATTCCTAAAGCGATAAGCGTTCCTAATATTGCCGCTAAGAGATTCCTTAAAAATTTCATTTATAAATTAAATTAATGTTGTTGTTTATTCAAGATTTTAATACCGAAGCAATATAGTTTATCTGTATGAAATCTCCCTACAAAAGAAAAAATATTTTGGCTTACTTTAATATACTAAACCACTCATTACTTAAAGATTTAGAGGCCTGCAAAAGACTAAAACTTCTTGTCCCGAATTCACAAATAAATCCTTTTCTTCCTTCCCTCTAGACTTTTATAGAAGCTAACAGCCAAAATTCTTTATATATTTTAGAGGTAAATCAACTACCTCGAGGCAAGTCTACGAGGTATTCAAAGAAAAATAATTTAATACATTTCGACCTAGAACACTTCGATATACTCAGAACAGGCTCTGGGGAATAAAACCCTCAATGAGGGATTAAAAAAACACCAGAGGATTGAAATGTTGAAATGAATTAAATCTTTTTTTATCTGTTTCGTCCTGTTTGTTTTCGTTAATTTTGTGCCTTCATATGATTCACTACAAACGCACATACCTCTCCGCAGGAAGTAACTTAGGAGATAAATTTAAAAATCTCAATCAGACTATTCAGCTTCTTAAAGAAAAAGCTGGAAACGTAATTTCCTGTTCTCCCATTTATCAAACTCCAGCATGGGGGTTTGAAAGTGAGGATTTCTATAATATCTGTATTGGAATTGATACGGAACTTCAACCTCAAGAACTTTTAGATTGTTTACTTCAGATAGAAAAGACAATGGGGAGAATTCGTACACAAACGGAAGGATATTCAGCTCGCACCATCGATTTAGATATTTTATTTTATGAAGACGCTATTATTGATGAACCCGACCTCATTGTTCCACATCCACATTTACATTTACGGAAGTTTGTTTTGCAACCCCTTGCCGATATTGCTCCAGGAAAAATTCATCCTATTTTAGAAAAAAGCATTATTGAATTGCTCGATATTTGTGAAGATGATAGTGAACTAGATAAAACAAATTTGGAGATTACACTCTCTAAAAAAGATTTTTCAAAATTCAATTTTATTGCTATTGAGGGGAATATCGGAGCAGGAAAAACTACCCTTGCCAATAAAATTGCAGAAGATTTTAATGGTAAACTTATTTTAGAACGCTTTGCTGACAATCCGTTTTTACCTAAGTTTTACGAAGACAGAAATAGGTATGCTTTTCCTTTAGAAATGTCTTTTTTAGCCGATAGATACCAACAATTTACAGACGACACTTCTCACCCTGACTTATTTAAAAGCTTTATGGTTAGCGATTACGACATCTTTAAATCGCTTATTTTTGCTAAGGTAACGCTACAGGAAGATGAATTTATGCTTTATCGTAAGGTTTTTAATTTTATGTATAAAGAAGTTGTAAAACCAGATGTATACATTTACTTACATCAAAATACGGAAAGGCTTTTACAAAATATCAAAAAACGAGGACGTAGCTATGAACAAAGTATTCCTCCTAATTATCTAGAAGAAATAAATAATGGATATTTAGATTTTATTAAAACACACCCAGGAGTAAACCCATTAATTATTGACATTTCAGAATTAGATTTTTTACAAAATAAAAACGACTACCAATTCATCATCGATAAAATACATGAATTTTAGGGTTATCTGTTAATTTCAAGAAAGTTTATTACTCTTTTTTTTGGATTTCTCGTCAAGGTTCGCTTAATTCGTATCAGATTTTCAAAAAGAAACTAGCTAACTTTACTTAATATATTTACCAGGATTCGACTTATTTCGGATCCTTTTTTTATCTACTAAGCTTAGCAAACAAATCCCATACCACTACTCCTGCACTTACCGAAATGTTTAAAGAATGTTTGGTTCCGAATTGCGGAATTTCTACAACATTAGCTACCGAAGAAACCACTTTTTGCATTACTCCCTTTACTTCATTCCCAAAAATTAAAGCATACTTTTTATCTGAAGAAACCTTAAAATCGTTCAACATTGTAGCATTTTCTGCTTGCTCAATAGCCACAGTAATTACCCCATCATCTTTTAGTCTTTCGACTAGTGCAACAGTATCTTCAACATACTCCCAAGCAACACTCTCTGTAGCTCCTAAGGCTGTTTTATGAATATCTTTATGCGGCGGAGTAGCTGTAATGCCACAGAGATATATTTTTTCAATCAAAAAAGCATCGGCGGTTCTAAAAACAGACCCTATATTATTTAAACTACGGATATTATCTAGAACTATAATTAAAGGTGTTTTTTTAGACTCTTTAAATTCTTCTACATTTAATCGGTCGAGCTCGTTATTTTTTAATTTTCGCATGCTAAATTATTTTCCGCAAAAGTAGGGATTCTCGCTGTACAAAAAAACGAAAGCAGCTAGCCCTGATTGAGCCAACTACCGTGTAGTGGCAAAAGCAGGAAACAGATTTTAATGGGAGACGGTTAAAAATGCTCCAAAAAGAAAGTAAACTCCCTTAAGGCAAACCAAAGAGGTAGTTGATTGGAGTTTTAAAAATAGCCCCCTTGCTATTAATAAAAATGAATAAAAAGAGGATTTTTGAAATGTTATCTCTTTAAGCTACTTATTTTGTGGTAGTTAATATTTAGTCTTTGTTCTTCCTTTTTATAGCGAAGCGGTCTTGTATTTTACTAGGACATTAATAAAAAATAATCTAATCCATTTAGAGGTAAAACACTTCGGTAAACTCAGAACAAGCGCTAGGAAATTAAACCCTTGATGAGAGATTAACAAAAGTTGTTCATAATCAATAGCGCTAAAAATGGTATAAAAAGGTAAAATATAATACTTTCGCTAAAGAACCTAATTTTTGAGATTTGGCAACAGCAAAGAAGAAAAAAACGACCCCCTTAATGGGCCAGTACAATACTATTAAAGCGAAATACCCAGATGCATTATTGCTTTTTAGGGTGGGCGATTTTTATGAAACTTTTGGCGAAGATGCTGTTGTTACTGCCAAAATTTTAGGCATTGTACTTACCCACCGAAACAACGGCGGTGATAGAACAGAGTTGGCGGGCTTTCCACACCATTCTTTAAACACCTATTTACCAAAATTGGTGAAAGCTGGGAAACGAGTAGCAATTTGCGACCAGCTAGAAGACCCAAAACAAACCAAAACCATTGTTAAGAGAGGGGTTACGGAATTGGTAACACCTGGAGTTGCTTTGAATGATGATATTCTTAATGCAAAATCTAACAACTTTTTAAGCGCTATTTACTTCGGAAAAAAAATGTTGGGAATTGCTTTTCTAGATGTTTCTACTGGAGAATTCTTAACTGCGGAAGGAGATGAAGAGTACATTGCCAAATTACTCCAGAACTTTAGTCCGAGTGAGGTTTTAATTTCTAAAAAGCATAAAACTGAATTCTTGTCGAGTTTTGGAAAAGAATTCCATACTTTTTTTATGGAAGATTGGATTTTCCAAGAAGATTATACCCAAGAAACGCTTAACAATCATTTTCAAACCAAATCTTTAAAAGGCTTCGGAATAGATCATCTACAGCATGGGAGTATTGCTGCTGGAGTTGCTTTACATTATTTGTCGGAAACTCAACATAACAAATTACAGCATATTACTACTATTAGCAGAATTGCAGAAGAAGAGTATGTGTGGATGGATAGGTTTACCATTAGAAATTTAGAATTGTACCAAGCACCAACTGCAAATTCGGTGACCTTACTTGATGTAATTGACAAAACAATTTCTCCAATGGGAGGACGCCTATTAAAAAGATGGCTTGCCTTACCCTTAAAGAGTATTGACAAAATAAGACAACGCCATCAAATTGTACAATACCTTTCTGAAAACGATGAAATTATTAATGGTTTTAAAACCCAAATAAAGCAGATAAGCGATTTAGAGCGATTGATTTCTAAAGTAGCTACAGGAAAAATTAATCCGCGTGAGGTTGTGCTTTTGAAGAATTCCTTAAACGCCATTGTTCCAATAAAAAAAGAAGCTGCAAAAAGCAATAACGATGCCTTGAAAGTTATTGGCGACCGACTAAACGCTTGTGATGTTTTACGAGAGCGCATTGAACAAACCCTACACGAAGAAGCGCCAGTAAATATTAATAAAGGGAATGCTATTGCCACTGGTTTTTCTGAAGAGTTAGACGAACTCCGTAAACTAGCATTTTCAGGAAAAGATTACTTAGACAGCATGTTGGAGCGTGAGATGAAACGCACAGGAATTTCGTCGTTAAAAATTGCAAGCAATAATGTTTTTGGATATTATATAGAAGTAAGAAACACCCACAAAGACAAAGTTCCAGAAGAGTGGATACGGAAGCAAACCTTGGTAAATGCCGAACGCTATATAACGGAGGAACTTAAAGAATATGAGGCTAAAATTTTAGGAGCTGAGGAGAAAATTGCAATCTTAGAACAGCAAATATTCACTCAATTGGTTACTTGGATGCATTCTTACATACAATCTGTACAAACAAACGCAATTTTAATAGCGCAATTAGATTGTTTATGTGGATTTGTACAATTGGCAAAGGAGAATAATTATGTGCTTCCAGAAATGGACGATTCTTATGATTTAGAAATAGAAGAAGGAAGACACCCTGTAATAGAAAAGCAACTCCCACTAGGAGAAGCATATATTACCAATAATGTAATCCTTAACAGGGACGAGCAGCAAATAATTATGATTACGGGACCAAATATGAGTGGTAAATCGGCTATTTTACGTCAAACAGCACTTATTGTTTTATTAGCACAAATGGGAAGTTTTGTCCCTGCCGAGAAAGCTAGAATTGGAATTGTAGACAAAATATTTACACGCGTTGGCGCTAGTGATAATATTTCTTTAGGCGAATCTACTTTTATGGTAGAAATGAATGAAACCGCATCTATTCTAAACAACCTTTCTGAGCGCAGTTTAATTCTTTTAGATGAAATAGGAAGAGGAACCAGTACTTATGATGGGATTTCGATTGCTTGGGCAATTGCCGAATATATCCATGAGCACCCAGGGAAAGCAAAAACACTTTTTGCTACACATTACCATGAGCTCAATGAAATGACCGAAACCTTTTCTAGAATAAAAAACTACAATGTCTCTGTAAAAGAATTAAAAGACAATGTTCTTTTTCTTCGGAAATTAATCCCAGGAGGGAGCGAGCACAGCTTTGGAATCCATGTAGCAAAAATGGCTGGAATGCCACAACAGGTAATTCATAGAGCTAATAAAATCTTAAAGAAATTAGAAAAATCTCATAGCAGTGAAGAGCTTACCGATAACCTAAAAGCATCTCAAAATGAAATGCAATTGAGCTTTTTTAATTTAGACGATCCACTTTTACAAAACATAAAAGAAGAAATTCTGCATACCGATATAGACACATTAACCCCTGTAGAAGCATTAATGAAGCTAAATGAGATAAAAAGAATGCTTGTTAAGAAGTAGATACTGTGGCAGTTAAAAAATAAATTGAATTCTTTTTCAAAAAAAGCTTTGGTTTTTATAGAATTATATTAAATTTGCATCCGCAATCAGAGAGATACTGAGCGCTACAAAGACCAAGTGTTCTTTTATTTATTTAAACTAATGCGAAAATAGCTCAGTTGGTAGAGCGCAACCTTGCCAAGGTTGAGGTCGCGGGTTCGAATCCCGTTTTTCGCTCAATAAAATGAGCGAATGACAAATTGAAAATGTTAGAAGCTTTCTGAGAATACTCAGAATTGTTTTCGCTCTAAATAATATTTCGCTCGAGTGGTGGAATTGGTAGACACGCTGGACTTAAAATCCAGTGGGCAGTAATGTCCGTGCGGGTTCAAGTCCCGCCTCGAGTACAAAAACCCTTGTTAATCATTTGATTTTCAAGGGTTTTTTATTTTTATAGACTTTTATTGTACGCTTATTTTGGATCATTCCCAAAAGTTGTGTTTATGCAAAAATTGTGGTTAATCTGAAAAGGAAGAATTCTACATTTTTGACACCTCTAAACTGGGCTCTAAAAGCTTTTATTTTAGCATTAAAAGATTCTGCTGAAGCATTAGTACTT
>NZ_JBSXNL010000037.1:0-4416 GCF_056857615.1 Galbibacter sp. L-19 | reverse complement strand
GCACCAGGAGAATAAATACTAGAATACTTAAAGGTGTTTCTAATTCCAGAACCCAATTCGTCCACACGCCCAATTTCCTTAAAAAATCTTGCAATCACCGGATTTTTAGGAAACGGAGAAAAGTTGACGGGATCAATAACACCATCACCGTGAAGACGATTCCAGTTTTCTGCGAACACTTTATCTCGTTCGATAATAAGCTTTGCTGGAAATGCATTAGCATATTCTCTATTCATAAGCAAATTCCCTATGACTTCTCGAAAAATACGATCACGAAGACTAATACGTTGCTCTCCTTCCTGATAAAATTTATCTGGTAGATGTTTTCGTATAAATGCCATGAGTCGGTCATAACTTTCTATAAGATTAGTACGTATATCGTCTCTGTCATCATAACGGTCTACATTTTCAATCCTGAGTATGGCATCTGTTTTATGGTGAGGTAATACACTTTGGATAACCTCTTCCTTTCCAAACAACAATATGGCTGCCAAAGTATACCCATCTTTTCCAGTTTGGTGGTCATGTTTGTATAATCCCGCAGAACGGAGTAGCTCTTCATTAGTCATACTTTGCCAAGGATGATCTGCTCTTTCGTTGTTAGCCAGTTTTCTCACATAACTGAATAATTCTGGTCTAAAATCCAAAAGGTTGACATAAGGATAAATTCGGTTTTCGGAATAAGTGGTTTGTTTTCTTAAGTAAAGCTGAGTTACCTGTTCAATATGTCGGCTGATGTTAAAATCCCCATCCTCATTTCGATCGTATATTTTCCCATTGACACTGTGTACCTGAGAGCTTTCAGGTACAAATACGTAAATGATTTTAGCTCCTTCATAATCAATCACTTGCGGTGATAAGTAAAATGGAGGACTAAGTTTATGGGAGTTATTAGCATTGGTAATGATATTATTTATAATATCTTGAACACAATCTTCTATAACTCCTTCTACCGTACCGTCATTCTTGACTCCTAACAACAAATGACCGCCATTACGATTGAGAAAGGCACAAACTGACTCAAAAGCATCTCTATTCAATTCAAATTGAGAGGTTTTAAACTCAACCTCAATACTTTATACTTTTTAGCTTTTCTGGGGTCATTACTATTGTCTTATTTTTATTGAACAAATCTAATAATTATTACATTTATTTAGTTCAGGGAAATATAAGAATGACTAAAAGTTAGCTGAGTAGACTTTAAAAGCAATCTATAACAGATATTAAATAATTAATCTCTATTTTTAAATGTGAATTAATTCTGCACTATCACCATTCTTTTTCTAAGATACGGGAGTAATTTAACTTTATTGCAGAACCTTGAATATTTTTAAACAAGTAATAATCTCTAATTTTCAAAGTCTAGTTGACAAAATTACCTTCCTGCTCTCATTCAATTCCTGTAATTCCACCAATAATTTTTCTTTGTCTCCCAATACATATTTTGGCAGTACATATACAAATCTAAGTGACTGACCATTCCATATCTTATTGGGATAATTACAAATGTATATCGGTTTCATTTCAAGTCTTTGGTAAAAAGCTTTTCGCTTTTTTACAATGCGGTGACGCGCGGAACAAAACAAAAGACAGAGGATTTTGAGGAACGATAAAACTGGGGTTTGTTTTGTGGGGATTTATTTCTTGATTCTTTCCCTAATTATTTCGGGATTTCTACGTGTGTGCAAAACTCCAAAAACTATGATTTGCTTTTGTTCTTCTTCAACTAAATAGAAAATTGCGTAAGGAAAACGAGTTACCAAAGATTGTCGTAACTCTTTATATTTCCGTTGATAATGTTCTGGATATTCGCCAATATAATCGATTTCTTTATTGACTTCTATTTTAAATTCTTGGGCTAATGTTTCACTTTTTTCGTGATACCATTTCTTTGCCTTTCGTAAATCTGTATGTACAATTGGCAGTAACTTAATTTTATAACTCATTACCAATCGTTCTTTACATCTTTCCAATCCAAAACATCATTGGGATTGTTTTTATAGCTTTCTAAACGATTATCTAATTCTTTTTTGTGTTCCGTAGAGATTTCTTGGTGCTCTTCTTTTTCACGCTTTAAAACACGCTCCAAAGTATCGATAATGCTTTCTCTGTCAATACTGAACAGTTCTTGTATTAAATGATATTTTCGTGCTTCTAAATCCATAATTTCTGTATTTCGAGTATAACAAATGTACAATTTTTGTTCCATATTTTTAATCCTCATAATGGCTTTTCTCGTACAGAATATCCAACAAAATATATTCTTCCTCTGCTTTAGTGTGCTTTAGTATAGTTTATATAATTATTGATTTTGGTTAAGCATTGATTTTACATGCGAAAGCCAAATCAACTATGCTTATTTAAGTCGACACTATTCCAAAAAGTGTGTAAGCTAAAATAACAAAACTTTAATGCTTTAATGAATCAATAATTTTCAAAGTCTAGTTACCAATTTGACCTTTCTCCCTCCATTCAATTCCTGCAATTCCACCAATACTTTTTCTTTGTCTCCCAATACATATTTTGGCAGTACATATACAAATCTAAGTGACTGACCATTCCATATTTTATTGGGATAATTACAAATGTATATCGGTTTCATTTCAAGCCTTTGATAGGAAGCTTTTCGTTTCTTATTCCCACTGACACTGTAAACTTTTAAAAAATCAGTTTCAAAAGTAATACCCGAAGTATTAGATACTTCCATGACTAAATAAGTTTCAGATTTGTGATAAACTATTTTCTGAAGCTGTAGTTTAATTCCATTCCTTTTTTTAGACGCTAATCTTTTGGGGGTGGTTTTAAGTAAGTATTTACTGAAGGATTTATAGTATACCATACTTTTCTCCATACTATCCAATACTATCTGTTTGGGTTTTGATTTTACAGAAAGCGGTACTTCAGTACCTATACTTTCTGTTCTTGACACAAAATAATTTAGTTTAGGTAGCTGTTCTGCATATTTTAAAATATATGAATACACCTGCCCATCATCAGTAACAACTAACAAATTACTTGCTTCCCCAGGCTGCGCTTGTAATAACCCGAAATACTGTTTTGTCTCCCGATTATAGGTAAACACAAAATGAGAAGCCCCTGTAATTCCTTGACGGATAGTCTGTGGAAAAAAAAGCGCCACATTTTTCTTATTGTTAGCATACAATGTATCTAATACAACTTGTGCATGTAAAGAACTTGATAGAATTAAGGACATAAGTATAAGTATTGTTTTCATATGTTCATGTTTATTGTTTTTCAAATGTCAAATCAAACATCCATACAATCATCTCTTTATATGTTCAAGAAATAAAAAAGAATGTCTCATTGCTTGAGTTTTAATATTAATTGATAATTGTCCATTACCGTCACCTTCACTTGTCGGTTACTCCTTCTAAAAAGTTGTTTAATGCCGCTTACTTGTGGTACTCCAGCTAGGTTGATATCATCTACCACATCACCAACCACTTGTTTTCGTATTTCTTCTTGGAAACTGTTTTCTATATAAATTCCTTTACTCCCGTCATCAAGATCAAAGGCTTCAAATGGAATGTTGCGACCATTAATCTGTTCAATACGTAAGAGGGTTCGATTGGGTTTAAAACTTACAAAACCATACAGTAAGGTATTTTTATCAAGAGTGATTCCATCTACTTTGGCAGAATTGGAAAGTCGCATACGTAATCTATAATCTTGCTTTACGGTTTGCGTACCATCTACTCGCACCCTTAATTCTTCATCTGTATTACGTAAATGCTGTTCAACGTTTTCTTCTGGATTTGAAGCAAAAAAGAGTTGATGTTCCAATCCTATTTCTTTTGCGCGAATCTGTAATTCTTTTTCTTCAATGGTAGAAGTATCGATCTCAGAAATATCATAAACTTGATGTATGGGCTCCTTAGGCTCATCTGAATAATTTTCTTCTAACTGTTTTAATGCTGCTATGTTTTCATATCGCTTTTGGCCCAGAAAATAAACACTGTCAATCATTCTTTTTTTGCGGATACTATCTTGCTCTACATTGTAATATCCTAAAGAGTCCAATAAACTATCATCATAGACACTTGGGGCATTGATTTCCCGCGCTTCTTTTAAGGCCTCTATAGCCTCCATTTTACTTTCATATTGTTTCTGCTCTTTACCTAGTTTAGGGACAAGCACTTGATTGTTTTTAATAGTCGCATCTTCATCCTTTCTAAAAGTGATGATGGCATAAAAAACAATAAATAAGACCACGCTTGCAATGATCAACACCATTACAATTTTACTTTTCTGGATTTTCATAATCTTCAAGTTTTCTAAGTGTATTTTCAAAATAGTCTGTAATCAATAACCCATGAGGGTTATGCGGAAAGTTCCGATCCACATGAATCAGGTTTCCGCTAGATATAAGTTCATAAGTATCGATTATGGAGCCTC
>NZ_JBSXNL010000036.1:0-106469 GCF_056857615.1 Galbibacter sp. L-19 | reverse complement strand
AATCACCAAAAAATGGACGCAACCTATCCATAATTGGGGACTAATTTTAAATCAATTTTTAACTATATTTGAAAATAGGGTTCAACTCTAAATTTGAGCTAAACCCACTTTAAGCGTTTACACAAAATTTTGGATAGTGTCATTCAAAGGAACAGATTTAACTCATTTCTACCCAGAGCCCTCCGATAGACTCAAAACAGGCTCTGGGGAATTAGACCCTCTATGAGGGATTAAGCTTCTACTTCTTCCTTGCTTTCTACAGCAGCCAAGTAACGTTCTGCATCTAAAGCTGCCATACACCCAGTTCCTGCGGCTGTTATTGCTTGTCTATATTCTTTATCTTGAACATCTCCACTTGCAAATACACCAGGTTTATTGGTTTTAGTAGATTTTCCTTGAGTTATTATGTACCCTGTTTCGTCCATATCTAATTGACCTTTAAAAATATCGGTATTAGGTTTATGTCCAATTGCTATAAATAGTCCAGTTACTTCTATTTGTTCTTTTTCTCCTGTTTGATTATTCACCAAACGTAATCCTTCTACTACTTGCTCTCCTAAAACTTCTTCTATTTCTGTAAAGTATTTTACAACAAGATTGGATGTATTGTTTACTCTATGTTGCATTGCTTTAGAAGCTCTCATTTCTCCTTTTCTAACAAGTAAAGTAACTTTCTTACAGATATTTGCTAAATAAGTAGCTTCCTCAGCAGCGGTATCTCCTCCTCCAACTATAGCTACTTCTTGTCCTTTAAAGAAAAAACCATCACAAACAGCACAAGCAGATACTCCACCTCCTCTTAGGCGTTGCTCGCTTGGTAATCCTAAATATTTTGCAGTTGCTCCAGTAGATATAATTACAGATTCTGCCTCAATAGGGGTTACACTATCTACAACTGCTTTATGGATTCCTCCCACTTCTTTACTTAATTCAATAGAAGTAATCATTCCAATTCTTACTTCCGTTCCAAAACGTTCTGCTTGTTGTTGAAGTTGTACCATCATTGATGGACCATCTATTCCTTCTGGATATCCAGGAAAATTATCAACCTCTGTAGTAGTTGTTAACTGCCCACCTGGCTCTAATCCTGTATAAATTACTGGTTTCATATCTGCTCTAGCTGCATAAATAGCCGCAGTATAACCTGCAGGGCCAGAGCCTATGATTAAACATTTTATTCTTTCTACTTTTTCAGACATGGTAAATCCTTTCTATTTAATTACATAACAAAAGTAGTTTTTTTATAAAAAAGCTTACACTTAAACCATGAAAAGTTATTATCAAACAATAAACAAAGCTGATGATGAATAAAATCATTAATGTCCGAGTAAAAATGCAAGATCACTTTGCTATAAAAAAAACAAAGACTAAATCTTAACTATATCAAAATAAGTAGTTTAAAGAAATAACATTACTAAAATCCTATTTTAATAATTTTATTAATAGTAAGGAATCTATTTTGGAAACCTCATTTAAATCTTGATATAAGTGGAACCCAATAAATTTCGCTAACCTTTATCGGATAACAATAAATTAAAATATACATTTTTTAGTTTAAATTTTACTCTTTCTAAAGCTTTACTCTCCTTTTATAAAAACCTATTTTGAAGCAAAATATGAAGCCAAGAGTACTAAATTTTAAACCATTTTTGTCAAAAAATTGAAGCCTTAAAACCTTAATTATCATGCAGAATAAAATTTAATTAAGGATTTGATAATTTATTTTATTAATTGATTGAATATTCGTAACTTAACATAAGTATTATTATTAACCTTTAAAAAAATTAGCTGTTATGAAAACAATTTTATATCCTCTCGTGTTTCTATTAGCATTGACACTTCTCTCTGGAAGCTCAAAAGAAAAGGTTCAGAAAAATTCCCTACAGGGTGTATGGGAACTTGTTAGTAGATATTCTTACGATAACAATACTGTAATTGATACCGTTCAAAATACCGATGGTTACCGTCAAATTAAGATGTACAATAACGATAAAGTGATGTGGACTCGTTTTGTACCAAAAGATTCTGTAGAATGGTTTGGTTATGGTTCCTATCATATAACAGACAGTTCTTTGGTAGAACGTTTAGAATATGGCTCTGAGTCTATGATGCAAATTATAGATACCATGAGAGTTTTTTCTTTTAAATTGGAAATAGACAAAGAATCTTTTAGTCAGATTACTTTAGACGGCGAAGGAAACTCTATGTTTTCTGAGAATTATAAACGTATCGAGTAAAATACCTCGAAGCAAGCTATAAGTATATTAGATAGAATAATGTAAAAAATACTTCTAATACTAACACCTAGTATATTTAAACTTTTTATTAAACTATTGTTGTCCGATAAAAGTTAACAAAATTTATTGGACTCCACTTATATCAAGGTTTAAGTTTTCAAAATAGCCCCTTGCTATTAATAAAAATGAATAAAAAAAAGATTTCACTAAAGCTGTTTCTTCAAGCTATTCATTTTTAGGTAGTTAATATTTAGTCTTTGTTCTTCTCTCTTATAGCGAAGCGGTCTTGTATTTTTACTCGGACATGAATGTTATTAAATAAAAAATCCTCTTACTAAAATTAGAAAGAGGATTTTTTTATACTGAATATCATAACTATTGTTCGCTATAATGTATTTCTGAAAGTTTACGTAAATTTTCAGCAGCAGATTCTGCAGTAATATCTCGCTGTGGATTAGCAAACATTTCGTAACCTACCATAAATTTTTTTACTTCTGCTGAACGTAATAATGGCGGATAAAAAGACATATGAAAATGCCACTCTTCATGGGCTTTTCCATCGGTTGGGCGCTGATGAATTCCTGAAGAATATGGAAACGAAGTCTCAAAAAGGTTATCAAACATAATAGTTAATTTCTTAATTATGGAAGCAAAAGCAATCTCTTCCGTTTCGTTTAACTGACTAATATCTTGATAATGCTTTCTCGGAACTATCATAGCCTCATAAGGCCAAACCGCCCAATACGGAATAAGAGCTACAAAATGCTCATTTTCAACTAAAATTCGTTCCTTTAATTCTAATTCTTGTTTTAAATAATCTTGCAGAAGACTTCTCTTGTTAGTATCCCAATATTCTTTTTGATGTTGTTGTTTTTTTAAAACTTCTTGTGGAATAGACGATTGCGACCATATTTGTCCATGTGGATGCGGATTGCTACATCCCATAATTGCGCCTTTGTTTTCAAAAATCTGCACATGATTAATTGCTGGGTTACCTCCCAATTCTTTATACTCCTGCTTCCAAAGCTTTACTACATTGGTAATTTCTTCAACCTCCATTAAAGGAAGCGTTAATGCGTGGTTTGGAGAAAAACAAACTACTTTACAAATCCCCATTTCTGTTTCCGCTTTTAAGAGTCCGTTGTCATAAGTTTCGCTCTCAACATCTGGTAATAAAGCTGCAAAATCGTTTGTAAAAGCGTAAGTTCCTTTATAGTCAGGGTTAACATCTCCGCTTGCTCTTTCGTTAGTTGGGCACAAATAACAACTAGCATCGTATGTTTCCTTTTGTAATTCACTCTTTTGATCCTTTTTACCTTGCCAAGGACGTTTTGTTCGATGTGGAGAAACTAAAACCCACTCCCCTGTTAATATATTATACCTTCTATGCGGCTTATTATTAATTGTGTTTTTCAAACGAATAAATTTAAGTTAAACATTTAATTTTATATATAACTAAGTAAAGAATCACTCCCTTTTAAAAACATTCTCTTTATTCATTTCCTTTTATGGAGGCGATTATACATTAACTTAGCTCAGCATTTTGCTATGCTTAATCCCTTAATGAGGGTTTCATGCTTATATTTTTGATACCCCATTGCTAATTTTTACTTCAATTGGGCTTAATTCTATCTTGAATTTTTCTTGGTATGCTTTTGCAATGCTTTCAATATATTCAGCTACAAAATCTTGATGTACAATATTTATAGTACAACCTCCAAAACCGCCGCCCATCATTCTAGACCCCAAAACATACTCAAACTTTTTAGAGAAATCCACCATAAAATCTAATTCTGCACAGCTTACTTCATACATTTCACTTAATCCTTGATGCGACTGATATACTAATTTCCCAAATAAATCAAACAAATCATCTTCCAATGCATTGGCAGCCATTAGAGTACGCTTATTTTCTTGGATTACATACAAAGCTCTGTTATATGTTTTCTCCGGAAGTTTCTCTTTGAATTCATTTAAAACTTCTTCAGAAACATCTACTAAATACTTAGATGAAGGGTATTTTTGTTGAATTATTTCCAAAGCTTCTTCACATTCTTTTCTTCTCGTATTGTATTCGCTACTGGCCAAATTATGAGACACATTGGAGTTTAAAAGCACCAATTGATACGGTTCAATATCAGATTGGATTAACTCATACTTTAAATTTTGACAATTCAATAAAAGTAAATGGTTTACTTCCCCTCTAACTACAGCAAACTGATCCATAATTCCACATTTTGTTCCCACAAAATTATGCTCAGCATCTCTAGAAAGAGTTATTATTTCTTCAGAAGTTAAACCTATTCTGAAGAGTTCATTAAGTCCTTTTGCCATTCCACATTCTAATGCTGCGGAAGAACTCAATCCAGACCCCATAGGTAAATCGCTTTCAATAATACAATCAAACCCTTCTATACTACCCTTTTTTATTTCTTCTATAAAATGAACAACTCCTAAAATATAATTTTGCCATTCTACCTTACTAGGATTTACTTCAGATAAATTAAAACTAAACCCTGTATTGTAATTTTGAGACCAAATAGTACACGTATTTGAGGTATTCTTCCTAAAATACATTTTAATTTTTCTGTCAATTGCAGCAGGTAAAACATGTCCGCCATTGTAATCTATATGCTCACCAATTAAATTAATTCTTCCAGGAGAAGCTATTTTTACTTCGCTTTTAAAATCTTTTAAATTCAAAAAGTTTTCTTGCCTATTAACAGATTGCGTTGTATTTTTCAAATCATATATTTTTCTTTAACAAATATAATAAAAGTGATATGCACTTTTATTATATTTAATTAAAAAATTAAAAAAAATTGTAAATGACTTCATCAACTAGTAATTTTTACGCTGAAGAAAACAAAATATTTGTAGCAACAGACTGCATTGTATTTGGTTTTGATGATGGCGAATTAAAACTTTTAATCTTTAAAAGACGTGTAGCACCACATGAAGGCGATTGGTCTTTAATAGGTAGCTTTGTTAAGCCTAGTGAAGATGTAGATGAAGCTGCTCAAAGGGTTTTAAAAGAAATTACTGGACTTGATAATGTGTTCTTTGAACAATCTAAAACCTATGGAAAAGCAGATAGAGATGAAGGTGCTCGTTGCATTTCTGTAGCGCAATTTGCACTTATTCGGATTGATGAATACGATAGAAAACTCACAGAAAAACACGGCGCTTATTGGTATAAACTTGAAGATCTACCAAAGCTTGTTTTAGATCATGACCAAATGGTAACCGATGCGCTTAGCAAATTAAGAAGTCGCGCCAAACACCAACCTATTGGTTTTGAACTACTTCCAGAAAAGTTTACGATTCCACAGTTACAAAGTTTATACGAAGCTATTTTTCAAAGAAAACTAGATCCAGGAAATTTCAGAAAAAAAGTACTCTCTTTTGAAGTTCTAAAAAAACAAGCTGAAAAAGATAAAAGTGCCTCAAAACGTGGCGCATACTATTATATGTTTGATCATCAAAAATATCAAAACCTATTAGAATCTGGTTATAACTTTGAAATTCTATAAAAGATAACTTTTACAGCATACTTCTTTTAATTACTGTAAATTTGCTACTGAAAAAGTAAGTTTAAAATGAACAAGCAACTTCTATTGTCTATTCTATGTCTTAGCTTTAGTGTTTTTTTAAGTGCTCAAGAAATAGCTTTATTAAAGTACAATGGTGGTGGAGACTGGTATGCAAACCCTACAGCGCTTCCAAATTTAATTGCTTTTTGTAATACTAATATTCACACTACCATAAAAAGTAAACCTGCTACTGTAGAAACTGGAAGTATCGATATTTTTCAATATCCTTTTATACATATGACTGGGCATGGAAATGTTTTTTTTTCGGAAGAAGAAGCTATAAACCTTAGAAAATACCTTCTTTCTGGTGGGTTTTTGCACATTGACGACAATTACGGAATGGCTCCTTATTTAAAAAAAGAATTAGTTAAAGTTTTTCCTGATAAAGAACTAACAGAAATTCCTACCTCCCACCCTATCTTTAACGAAACTTATAAATTCCCAAATGGACTCCCTAAAATACATGAGCACGACGGAAAACAGCCACAAGCATTGGGAATATTTGATAACAACAGACTAATTCTTCTTTTTACCTTTGAAAGTGATCTGGGAGATGGATGGGAAGATGAAGAAGTCCATAACGACCCTCAAGAAATCCGACAAAAAGCATTAAAAATGGGGGCTAACATAATACAATACGCTTTTGAACATTAAAATGACAACACAACTGGAGCATACTAATACTAACTTCTCGGAAAAACAATTTCCAATCACCATTATATGCGACCATATTACCAGCGCTGCAAACATAGGTGCTATTTTTAGGCTAGCAGATGCTTTTGGTGTAGAAAAAGTTATATTTGTAGGAAACGAGCCTGTTTTTACAAGACGTATGCAAAAAACAGCTAGAGCAACTCATAAAACCGTTCCTTTTGAGCATCTTACAGAAGAAAATGATTGTATTGAATTTTTAAAAAAAGAAAAATATACCATTATAGCTTTAGAAATAACAAATAATAGCACTTCTATTAATAACCTAAAAATTTCTAATAAGAATAAAACTGCTATTATTATCGGAAATGAAAATTATGGAGTTTCTAAAAACCTCCTTTCTATTGCTAACCATACTACTCATATTGAGATGTTTGGAAAAAATAGCAGTATGAATTTAGCACAAGCTACAGCCATTTGCTTATATGAAGTAACCAATAATTATCAACTATAAATAATAAGACATTTTCCTTAATTTTATATTGAAATTGCTATTGTTTTAACAACTAGCAACACAACTAAAAACTAACCTTTTCGATATTAAATATCGGATAAAACCCTAAAAGGGAACAACGTAATTAAAATGGATTCTAAAACTATTTCTAACGGGATATTAAGAGCCCTAGCAACCATAATAGGAGTTTCGCTATTGCTCTTTTTTATATACAAAATCAAAGCAATAATAGCCTATATTATTATAGCCTTGGTAATTTCTTTAATTGGAAGGCCAATTGTAAGGTTCTTACGAAAGAAATGTAAATTAAACGACAACGTTGCAGTAATTATTACCATGGTTATCATGATTTTATTTACCGTTGGAGTTATAAGCCTATTTGTACCTTTAATTATAGAGCAAGGAAAAAATCTTTCTTTGCTAAATATTGATAATTTAAGAGCTAGTTTACAAGACGTATATAGAGAGATTTCAGATTATTTCTCTGTTAGTAGATACAAAGTTGAGCAATCTATAGAAGAGTCTATAAAAACTTCAGAGTTTATTTCTAATATAGATTTATCTGCTATTCCAAATATGTTTAAATACATTGTTGGAGGAATAGGATCTCTTAGTGTTGCAATTTTTACGGTTATCTTTATATCATTTTTCTTTTTAAAAGATAGTCGCTTATTTCAAAACGGACTCTTAACTTTCATTCCCCCAGAGAACGAACAAAGCGTAATAAATTCCCTAGAAAAAATAAAAAATTTACTCTCACGATATTTCATAGGATTATTACTTCAAATAGCTATATTATTTGTTATTTATACAGCCGTTTTAATCATCTTAGGAATAGACGATGCTATAGTAATTGCATTCCTTTGTGCGCTTTTAAATTTAGTACCATACATAGGTCCTTTAATTGGAGGGGTATTAATGATATCTTTAACGATGTCTAGTAATTTAGGAGCAGATTTTAGCACCGTTATTTTACCAAAATCCATCTATGTTTTAATCGGATTCATGATAGGTCAACTTATAGATAACTTCTTTAGTCAGCCGCTAATTTTTTCAAATAGTGTAAAATCACATCCTCTAGAAATCTTCTTAGTTATTATTATTGCAGGAATGATTTTTGGTGCTTTCGGAATGGTATTAGCTGTACCCATATATACCGCTTTAAAAGTGGTTTTAAAGGAGTTTTTATCCGAAAATAAGATTGTTGGTAAGCTTACAAAAAACTTATAGTTTTACTTTGAATAAAGAAATATTAAATACTGGTACACAATATTTTATAAATAAAAATATTAATACTGACATTTCGTCACTTTTACTAAAAGGTTTCGATTTAGAGGGAGTTGACACAAAAGAGGTTGTAGAACAAATTGAAGCTAAGAAAAAATCAGAAAAAAAACTTCCTACCTGGTTTAAAACTGACAAGATTTACTATCCTAACAAACTAAATATTGAACAAACCTCCTCAGAAATTACTGCTCACTACAAAGCCAGTTTAGTGAACGGAAAAAAACTAGTAGATCTTACTGGAGGATTTGGAGTCGACTCTTATTATTTTTCCAAACGTTTTAAAAAAGTTCTTCATTTTGAAATCAATGAAAATTTATCAAAAATAGCCACTCATAATTTTAAAGTTTTAGGTCAAAAAAACATCTTCACTTTTGCAGAGGACGGCATCTCTTTTCTTGAAAAAACAAAGGATAATTTTGATTGTATTTTTGTGGATCCTTCAAGAAGAGATAATAAAAAAAATAAAGTATTTTTACTACAAGATTGTACACCTAATATGCAGCTTGTTTTACCAGTACTACTAAAAAAATCTCCTACTGTAATTGTAAAAACCTCTCCTCTACTCGATATTTCTAAAGGAATTGAAGAACTAAAAAAGGTAGTGGAAATTCATGTTGTTGCTGTTAATAATGATGTAAAAGAACTTCTTTGGATTATAAAAGACAAGAAAACTACCACCCCTTTGATTAGAACCATCAATTTTTCAAAACATATAACAGAAGAATTTGATTTTCATTTAAATGAAGAAAGTAATACAAATACTGAGTTTTCGCTCCCAAAAAAGTATTTATACGAGCCCAATTCTGCAATTTTAAAAAGTGGCGGTTTTAATTCAATAGCAACAAAACTAAACCTCTCTAAGCTCCACTCAAATACTCATTTATACACTAATGACGAGCTAATTAACTTTCCAGGACGCTCCTTTATAATTAAAGACATTATTCCATACAACAAAAAAGCACTGAAGAAAATTCTTCCAGAAAACAAGGCCAATATTACCACTAGAAATTTCCCTGAAAGCGTTGCTCAAATTCGTAAAAAGACTAAAATTACAGATGGAGGAAACACCTACCTCTTCTTTTGTACTAATATTAATAACGAAAAAATTATTATTCTTTCTGAGAAAACAACATAATTGACTTCAAAATAAACAGCGTTAACGTACCTTATTCAATATTTTTGCTATTTTAGCAGATAAAATAGAAAGAATTTGACAATTAAAGAAATAGCTAAGCTAGCAAATGTTTCTCTAGGAACCGTAGATAGAGTACTGCATAAACGAGGAAAAGTATCTAAAGAGACTGAAAAAAAAGTGCTTGATATTATCGAAAAAGGTAATTATAAGCCAAATATATATGCTCGTGGTTTGGTTTTAAACCGATCTTATAAAATAGCCGCACTTGTACCAAACTATAATAATGGAGAATATTGGGAGATGCCCTCTAAAGGCATTAAAATGGCGGAGAAAAATTTAAGTCAGTTTGGAATAAACCTAAGCATTCTATACTTCGATCAAAACTCAGTTTCCTCATTTACAGAAAAGGCAGAAGAACTTTTAAAACTCAAACCAGATGGGGTTATCCTAGCTCCAGTTATAAATTTTGAAGCAGTAAAGCTTACTAAAAAACTAGACGAAGCTAAAATCCCTTTTAGCCTTATTGATTCTAACATCCCTAACAGTAACGCTTTGAGTTTTATTGGTCAGGATGCATTTCAAAGCGGGAAATTAGCTGCCAAACTATTATGTTCAGAAATTAATTCAAAAGGAACAATATCAATCATTTCCATTAAGAATAATGAAAACCATAATAAAACTTTACAACAACGAATTGAAGGTTTTAAAGATTATATCTACAACAGCAATTTTATAGCAAATATTACTTTAATAGAACACAACATTCATTTAGGAACTGCAAATTGGGAAGAAAACCTCACCCAAGCTTGTGCCCCAACCAATAATACTGTTGGAATATTTGTTCCCAGCTCCATGATACACCATGTTGCTAAATGTATTGAAAGTAATTTTGATACCATGAGCACTATAAAATTAGTAGGAAACGATTTAATTGCTAATAATGTAAAGTACTTAAAAAAGGGTATTATAAATTATCTAATTGGACAAAGACCTGAAAATCAAGGATATTTAGCTCTGGAGAGTTTCTATAAATATTTAGTGTTAGAGAAACAAGTTCCTCAAAAAAAATACCTCCCATTAGATATTATCACGCAAGAGAATTTAATGTATTACAATGATGATGTAGTTTCTAGTTAATTATGGCTCGTTTATCTTTTATATACATTATATGATAATCTCAACTTTTTACCCTTATTTTTAATTAAGTAATAAAATATCTGTCAGTTTATTATATATTAAAAAATGTTGTACGTACCTTATTTTAACATTCAAATTTATTTTTTTTCAAAAAAAACATTAACTTGGTCGATGTTTTCATATTAAAACCTGTATAAATTTCATTTAATCATTAATTTAAATCACATAGAATGAATCCTATTTAAAAAAATGTGCACGTACACATAAAAACTAACTCTAATAAAACTTAAAATTATGAAACACTTAAAACACCATGCATTGCATAATTCTAGTCCCTTTTTTAGGTATAAGAATCTATCTTTGCTATTTTTTATTATTAGTATAGGAATCGCCACACCCCTATCCGCATCTCCGCTTCAAGAGATTGATGTAACAGGAACCGTTATGGATGCTGAGGGCTTCCCGCTTCCTGGTGCTACTATTATTGAAAAAGGAACTCAAAACGGAACTCAAACAGATTTTGATGGTAATTTTCAATTATCTGTTTCCAATAAAAATGCTACGCTAGTTGTATCGTTTGTTGGTTTTTCTACTAAAGAAGTTCCCCTTTCAAACCAAAAAAATCTAACAATTACTTTAGAAACAGATGCAGCAGCTTTAGATGAAGTAGTTGTAATAGGTTACGGAACTCAAAAGAAAACAGATGTAACAGGCGCTATCTCTTCAATTTCTGGAGAAGATATAAATTCTACCAAAGAAGGAAATGCTTTTAACGCCATGGCTGGTAAGGTTGCTGGTTTAGATGTTGGCGTAACAAATGCTTCGCCAGGATCATCGCCAAGCTTATTGATTAGAGGAAGAAGTTCCCTTAATTTTTCTAATGAGCCTCTAATTGTTGTAGATGGAATTCCTATGGAAGGAAGTTTAAACGACATAAACTCTGCTGATATTGCTTCTATGGAAGTATTAAAAGACGCTTCTTCTACTGCTATTTATGGAGCAAGAGGAGCAAATGGGGTTATCTTAATTACAACAAAAAGAGGGAAAACTGGAAAAGCCAAATTTACTTATGATACTTATTACGGTTTTGCAGAAGTACCAGAAAATTACAAACTTCTTGATTCCGATGGTTATGTAAGTCTAAGACGTGAAGCAAGAAGAGCTGGACAAGAAGAAGAGCAAGGACTTATTCCGGGCACATTACCTTTACCCTCTATTGAAAGCTCTCTAGAACCGCTTCAATTAGCTGCATATCAAGATGGGGTTAATACAGATTTCCTTGATTTAGGAACTCGTGCAGGACAACAGGTTAATCACCAATTAGGCGTTTCTGGGGGTTCAGAAAAAATAAGATACAACCTTTCTTTGAGTTATTTTGATCAAAACGGGGTTTATAATTTAGCAGATTATGAGCGTTACACTTTTAGAGCCAATCTCGATATTAATGCTACCGATAAATTAAAAATAGGTTTATCTCAACAGGCAAATTTTTCAAAAACAAACAATTACAATCCTTTAGCAGATTTAATGAGCCAGCCTCCTCTTGTTACTCCTTTTGATGAAGATGGGGTTGCCACACTGGATCCATTAGCTGACGGACTTAATTGGAATCCTTTGAGTAATGAAACTCCTGGAAATTATATTGATGAAACTATAAATTACCGCTACTTTGCAAATATTTTTGCTAGTTATCAAATTCTAGATGGATTAAAATATACCTTAAATGTTCAACCTCAGTTTGAATCGCTTACCGATAATGATTTCCGCGCTTCTCTTTCAGATAGCCGTACAGGCGGACTTTCACAAGCTTCAAAAGCAACAAGGGTAAATACAGCTTATACTATTGAGAATATCTTAAATTATTCAAAAATGATTGGCGACAATCATTCTATTGACGCTACCTTCCTCTACAGTTTTCAAGAAACTAAAAGAGATTATTTATACTTACAGGTTTCTGGACTTGCAAACGACAGTCAGACATTTAACAATTTAAGTGATGGCTCTCAAGTAGACAATCGTGATAGTTCTTTACAGACCGAAGGTTGGGTTTCTTACATGAGTCGTATTAATTATGGTTTTAAAAACAAGTATCTCCTTACACTTACTGGTCGTTATGATGGTTCTTCAAAATTGTCTAAAGGAAAAAAATGGGGCTTCTTCCCTTCTGCTTCTTTTGCATGGAGAATTATTCAAGAGGATTTCCTAAAAAACCAAACTGTTCTAAGCGATCTTAAACTTAGAACTGGTTACGGGCAGGTAGGTCGTAATCCAATTGCTCCCTACGCTACCTTTGGAAGCATTAAAAGATTAGAAAACTCTTTTGGTGGAAATCCTGCTTTTGGTTTTCAACCAGAAGACATTGCAAATCCAGATCTTAAATGGGAAACCACTACCACTTTTGACATCGGTTTAGATTATGCTTTTGCTAAAAATAGAATTGCGGGGAGTATTGATTATTACACAGGAAAAACAACCGATTTATTATTAAATAGAGTTTTACCTTCTACTTCTGGATATTCTTCTATTCTTCAAAATGTTGGAGAAACTAAAAACTCTGGGATTGAATTAACATTAAGTACTGTTAATATTGAAACTGATAAGTTTAGATGGACAACCGATTTTAATTTTTCAGCTAATAAAAGTGAAATCGTAAAACTTTTGGATAGCCAATCGGATGATGTTGGAAATGGATGGTTTATTGGGCAGCCATTAAGTGTTTATTACGACCGAGTTTTTAACGGAATCTGGCAGCTTGATGAAAATGATGTTGCAAACAGCTACGGAAGAAGACCGGGAGATATAAAACTTGCCGATTTAAATAACGATGGAATGCTTAATGATGATGACCGAAAAATATTAGGGCAATTAGACCCAAAATGGATTGGTGGTTTTACCAGTAAAATGGAGTATTCAGGTTTTGATTTTTTAGTAACACTTTATACACGCCAAGGAAACTTAACTCGCTCACGAGCATTAGAAAATGTAACAATTTTTGGTAGAAATAACGATTTAGACCTTAATTATTGGACTCCAGAAAACCCAAGTAACGAATATCCACGTCCTAATATTAACAGAGAAAGACCATTGGATAATGGTGTGTTAAGTTATGTAGATGCTTCATTTGTAAGAATCCGAAACATTACATTTGGTTATACACTTAACAAAGAAGTAAGCGAGATTTTAGGTTTGGAAAGATTGCGTTTGTACGCTTCTGCACAAAACCCATTCCTATTTACAAAATCTGATCTGAAAGGTTTTGATCCTGAACTTGGTAGTGGTGATAATTTTATAGCATCGCCAAGAACCATTTTATTTGGTTTAAACGTTGCTTTTTAAAGAAATTAAATAAAATAGTCATGAAAAAAAATATACTATACATATTCGCATTAATCTCACTCATTTCTTGTAGTGATATTTTAGATGAAGAACTTACAGGCGACCTAACGGGCGATGGAGTTTTTATAGATGAAGAAGGAATCAACTTCGCCTTAAACGGAGCATATGCATCCCTTGGGCTCTTTATAGGAAACAGCCCAGATGGCAGAGACGGCACTAATAGAGAAACCGGATGGACGCTTATTGCCTTTGGAACAGACACCTATACAAACGCATCAGACGGTGGCTTTAAATATTTTAATACCTATGATTCCGACCTTAATGCTAGCTCCCAAATTGTAAGTGAGTCTTGGAATGAATTCTATAAAGGAATTAATGCTGCCAATACAGTTATTAGCAGAGCGCCAGAGGCAATCCCTAATAACCAGCAGAAACTCACAGAAGTTCTTGCTGAAGCTCGCTTTTTAAGAGCCTACTATTATTATTGGTTGGCTCGTATATGGGGACCTGTCCATTATACTGATGAAGAAACCACAACAGCCGAAACAGAAGCTCATAGAATGGCTTTAGATGAATTGTATCCAAAAATAATTGAAGATTTGGAGTACGCAGAAGCAAATCTACCAGGAGTTCAAGACGATTTTGGAAGGGCTACTTCTTGGGCAGCAAAAGCCACTTTAGCCGATTTGTATCTTACACGAAAAAATTACGATCTTGCAGCTAGTTATGCTGAAGATATTATAGATAAAGGACCATTTTCTTTGGTAAGTACGTATGCAGAACTATGGAATCTTGAAAATGAAGAAAATAGTGAAGTAATTTGGTCTACACAATTTGCAGACGAATTAGAGTACGATAACGGCGGAAACCCTGCACATCTTTTCTTTCTAATGGAGTACGACAAATTACCAGGAATGCAAAGAGATGTTGTTAACGGAAGACCATGGAAAAGGTTTAGACCTACAAATTATTTATTAAATTTATACGATATGGAAGATCAAAGGTACGATGGCACATTTACAACGGTATTTTATGCAAATAATCCAGATTCTGCTCCTTCAGGAGTAGCTGTTGGAGATACTGCTGTATACCTACCTCGTGTACCTTTATCTCAAGCTGAAAAAGATACTAAACCTTATGGAGCAAGTATTTATAATCAAGATGAATATACCGAGAAAATATATCCTTCTAGCAAAAAATGGGTACAACCAAACAGAGTCTCTACAAATGAAGAATCTGGAAGTAGAGATTTTATAGCGTATCGTCTAGCGGAGATCTATTTAATTGCTGCTGAAGCATATGCTTTAAAAGCAACTCCCAATCAAACTAAAGCTCTTTACTATCTAGACGAAGTACGCAAAAGAGCTTATGGAGTAGATAACGTATCCGATTTGCCAGTTATTTCTGCAGTAGACCTTAATGTTATTCTTGAAGAAAGAGCAAAAGAGTTGGCTCAAGAAGGAAAAAGATGGTTTGATTTAGTGCGTACCGGAAAACTAGTAGAACGCGTAAAAATGCACAACCCACAGGCCGCTTCTTTTATTCAAGAGTATCATAGTTTACGACCTATACCTTTAACACAAATAGATAGAACCTCTAACGAATTTCCACAAAACCCCGGATATTAATATTCAAAACATGAAAATTTAATGAAACATCCATGATTAACAATAAAACTTACTATAATTTGGATGTTTCATTAAACCATTAAAAACAATAAATACAAACAAATGAAATTAAGAGTTAAAAATTACCAACTTTATGCCTTAGCTATTGGTCTTACCATTGGATTATCAAGCTGCCAAGAGAGCGCCCCAAAAGACAACACTCCTTGGACTCCATTGTTTAATGGAGAAAATCTAAATGGCTGGACTCAAAAAGGAGGGGAAGCTAAATACAGAGTCGAAGACGGAAAAGTTATTGGTAGTACAGTCCATAATACTCCAAACTCGTTTATGACTACCAATAAAATGTATGACGATTTTATATTAGAACTCGATTATAAAGTAGATTCTACTATGAATTCTGGAATTCAAATCCGCAGTAACAGCACTCCTCAATATCAAAACGGACGCGTACATGGGTATCAAATAGAAATTGATCCTTCAGATAGAGCATGGAGCGCTGGTATTTATGACGAAGGTAGACGTGGTTGGCTTTTCCCTATTGAAAATGATAAAAATGCACAACAAGCATTTAAACAAGGAGATTGGAATCATTACCGAATTGAAGCTATTGGAGATACTATAAAAACATGGATTAATGGAGTTCCGGCAGCACATTTAATTGACGGGAAAACACACTCCGGATTCATAGCATTACAAGTGCATTCCATTGGAAAAGATGCTAAAGAAGGTACAGAAATTATGTGGAAAAATGTAAATATTCTTACCGATAGTTTAAGTAAATACAGTACAAAAACTCCTGTAGAACCTGTAGTCACTAAAAATAATTTAACCATAGACGAAAAGAAAAATGGTTGGGAAATGCTTTGGGACGGAAAAACTTCTAATGGATGGAGAGGCGCAAAACTTGAAGAATTTCCAGATAAAGGTTGGGTTATTGAAAACGGTATCTTAACTATAATGGAAAGTGATGGAAAAGAATCTGCTGCAGCAGGAGATATTGTAACAAAAAAACTATATCAAGATTTTGAGCTTAAAGTAGATTTTAAACTTACAAAAGGAGCTAATAGCGGTATTAAATATTATGTTGATACTGAAATTAATAAAGGGCCAGGCTCCTCTATTGGTTTGGAATATCAAATTCTTGACGACGATAATCATCCAGATGCTAAATTAGGAAATCACGACGGAAGTAGAACTGTAGCTTCTTTGTATGATTTAATTCAGGCAGATCCAAACAAACCAATCCACCCTGTTGGAGAATGGAATACTGCTAGAATTGTTTCAAAAGACAATCATGTGGAGCATTGGTTAAACGGAGTAAAAGTGCTTGAATATGAAAGAGGAAGTAAAGAGTATCGTAAACTGGTTTCAGAAAGTAAATATAAAAAATGGAAGAAATTTGGAGAGCTTGAAAAAGGAAGTATTCTTTTACAAGATCATGGAAATCGTGTTTCATATAAAAATATTAAAATTAAATCCTTATAAACCCTAAATAATGACAACTAGAAGAAACTTTATAAAAAACACCGTATTAAGTAGTACTGCTATTGCTGTTGGAAGCTCTGTAATGGGAATGCCTGCAAGTAGTTACAGAAGAATTATTGGATCCAACGACCGCTTAAATGTTGCTATTGCAGGTTTAGGGAGAAGATTAGGCGCTTATTATGATCCGATTGCACAAAAAGAGAGTAATGTAAACTTGATGTATTTGTGTGACGTTATGGAAAGTCAGAGGCTTAGAGCTAAGGAGAATTTTTCTAAAATAATTGACTATACACCAAAACTAGAAAACGACATCCGAAAAGTTATTGACGATAAAAAAGTAGATGTCCTCATAAATGCAACACCAGACCATTGGCATGCACCAGGCTCCATAATGGCGTTAAAAGCTGGAAAAAATGTATATGTTGAAAAACCATGTAGCCATAATATGAATGAGAATGAACTTCTGGTAGAAGCTTCTAAAAAATTCAATAAAGTGGTACAAATGGGGAATCAGCAGCGCTCTTCTCCTCACACCATTGAAATTATTAAAGAAATTCATAATGGAGTTATAGGAAATCCATACAAAGCTGTTGCTTTCTATAACAATTCAAGAGGAGAAGTGCCTCTTCAAACAAAAGCTGCCATTCCACAAGGTTTAGATTGGGAATTATGGCAAGGACCAGCAGTGCATAGAGAATATACAGATAATACATGGGACTATAACTGGCATTGGTACGGATGGAATTACGGAACTGCAGAAACAGGAAATAATGCTACCCATGAGCTAGATGTTGCACGCTGGGCATTACAAGTAGATTTTCCAGAATATGCAGAAGTAGAGGCCGATAAAAGACATTTTGTAAACGACGGTTGGGAAATGTATGATACCATGGAGGCTACTTTTAAATTTTCTGACAATAAAGTTATTCAATGGGATGGTAAAAGTAGAAATGGATATAGCACCTATGGAGGTGGACGTGGAACTCTTATTTACGGAAGTGAAGGAACTGTTTATGTTGACCGTGAAAAATATATGTTAATGGATAGAAGTGGAAAATTAGTTAAAGAAGTTAATTCTAATTCTAATGAAGCTGGAACTGCTCTTGGAGGAGGCGGAAGCATGTCCACTATGCATGTGGTAAACTTCTTTGAAACCATCCGCGGAAAAGAAAAATTGAACGCTCCAATTGACGATGCTAGTATAAGTATGGCTATGGTACATTATGCTAATGTTGCTTATAGAATTGGAAAAGGTTTCAAGATAAACAATAAAAACGGCCGTATGCTCGACGAAAATGCCATGAAATTATGGGGTCGAGAGTATGAAAAAGGCTGGGAACCTACCTTATAATTAGAAATTGCACAAAAATAAAAATTGCTTATGAATGATTTTTTTATAACGAAAGAAAACACTTGGGAGGATGTAGACAAAGGGATTAGTAGACAGATAACCAATTATAATAAAGACTTAATGATGGTAAAAGTTAAGTTTGAAAAAGGAGCTATTGGATACAAACATCACCATATACACTCGCAAGCATCTTACGTAGCTTCAGGAAAATTTGAGGTTACTATAGATAATAACACCAAAACATTAGAAACCGGCGATACTTTCTTTGCCAACCCTAATTTAGTCCACGGTGTAGAATGTATAGAAGCAGGCGTTCTCATTGATGTTTTTAACCCTGTTCGTGAAGATTTTTTATCACAATAAATAATAAATAAATGGATCAACTCAAAAATAAAGTTGCTATAATAACTGGAGGGAATGGAGTTTTAGGAGGCGCAATAGCCAAAGGCCTTGCATTACAAAAAGTAAAAGTTGCAATTCTAGGAAGAACAGAAAAAACAGTTTTAGATAGCGTAAAAGAAATTAAAGAAAACGGTGGAGAAGCCATTGCGCTTATTGCAGATGTTTTAAACCAAAAAGAGTTAGAAATTGCTAAAACAAAAGTTCTTGATACTTGGGGAAGCATAGATATTTTGGTAAATGCTGCTGGTGGAAACCGAAAAGGAGCCACCATAGCGCCAGATGAAAACTTTTTTGATTTATCGTTGGAGGATTTTGACAAAGTAAACGATCTTAATTTTAAAGGAACTGTGCTTCCTAGTTTTGTTTTCGGTAAAATAATGGCAAACAATGGTAGAGGAAGTATTATTAATATTTCATCTATGGCAGCACAACAAGCTATTACCCGTGTGGTAGGTTACAGTGCAAGTAAAGCAGCTGTAGATAATTTTACAAAGTGGCTTGCTGTTGAAATGGCTTTAAAATATGGAGATAAAATTCGGGTAAATGCTATCGCTCCAGGCTTTTTTATTGGAGAACAAAACAGAGCCTTGCTTTTAAATACAGACGGAACTCTTACTCAACGCGGACAAACAATTGTTGCTCAAACTCCTATGAAACGCTTTGGAGAACCCGAAGAATTACAAGGAGTAACAAATTGGTTAGCTGGAGATAATTCTTCCTTTGTAACAGGTGTTGTAATTCCTATTGATGGCGGATTTAGCGCTTTTAGCGGAGTGTAATAAAGTTATTTTGAATGTTGAATGTTGAATTGTTGGGTTTGCATCTTTTTGAAGTCGCAAAACTGTTTTTTGCCAAATCGCTTATTCATTGAACTTTCAACACTAAACTTTAAACCTTCAACATTTAAACTTTTAACTTTTAACTTCTTAACTTTCAACTAACAATAAATGAATACCAAATTAGAACAGACATGGCGTTGGTATGGGCCAAAAGACCCAGTATCGCTATCAGACATAAAGCAAGCAGGGGCAACAGGCATTGTTTCTGCCTTACACCATATTCCCAATGGAGAAGTTTGGACTGTAGATGAAATAATGGCACACAAAAAAACAATTGAAGCTGCAGGTCTTTCTTGGTCTGTGGTAGAAAGTGTTCCTATTCATGAAAGTATAAAAACTCAAAGTGGAGATTATATAGAGTACATCAATAATTACAAGCAAACTATTACAAACCTAGGGGAATGTGGCATAGATACTGTTTGTTATAATTTCATGCCTGTTTTAGATTGGACCCGTACAGATTTGGATTATTTATTAGAAGATGGGGCTACGGCACTTCGGTTTGATAAAACAGCTTTTGCTGCCTTTGAACTTTTTTTATTGAAAAGACCAGACGCTGAAAAAGATTATACCGAAGCCGAAATTGCTGCTGCTAATTCCTGTATAAATAATTTAACTTCAGAAGAAAAAAAACTACTTGTTACTAATATTATTGCAGGACTTCCTGGTGCTGAAGAAGGATATTCACTGGAAGAATTTAATGAAATATTAGCAACTTATAAAGATATTGATGCTGAAAAACTAAAACAACATCTTTTCTTCTTTCTAGAAAATATAATTCCTTCCGCAGAAAAAGCAGGAGTTAATATGTGTATCCATCCAGACGACCCGCCCTACCCTATCCTTGGACTTCCAAGAGTGGTTAGTACAGAACAAGATATTTTAGCTATTTATAAAGCTGTTGACAGTAAGAATAACGGACTCACATTTTGTACCGGATCTTTTGGAGTTAGAGCGGATAATAATTTAGCTGAAATGATAAAAAATCTTGGAGATCGTATTCACTTTACTCATTTAAGAAGTACTAAAAGAGATGAGCAAGGGAATTTTCATGAAGCAAATCATCTAGAGGGAGATGTTGATATGTTTAGTGTAATGAAAGCATTGATTGCGCAACAACAACAAAGAATTTCTGAAGGAAGAAAAGATATTAGAATGCCTTTTCGACCAGATCACGGACATAAAATGTTAGACGATTTAAAGAAACACACAAACCCTGGTTATTCTGCTATTGGAAGACTCCGCGGCTTAGCAGAATTAAGAGGTTTAGAATTAGGAATAAGAAAAACCTCTTAATAGAGTTACTCAAAAAAATCAACTACCTCGAGGCAAGCCTACGAGGTATTCAAAAGGAAAAATATTTTAATCCATTTCGACGTAGAACCCTTCGGTAAACTCTGGACAGGCTTTGGGGAATAAAACCCTCAATGAGGGATTTAATACAAAGAATTATTTATAATTTATTAGCAATATCTCCTTTATAGAACATGATATTAACGAATAACAAAAATTTTGTCAAGGTTTTTTTAATAAAATACAATTTTTAAAAAAATAAATTTATATTTGTGCAATCGATTACACAAATACCTGTTCAAGGTAAAAATATGAATCAAGTTAAAATATAAAAACAAATTAATACAAAGCTAGTTTCTTAAGTAGTTAAGAATAATCATAACTCAGTAAACTCCCTTGGAGCATGCTTAGGAAGCATTAAAAGGAAGGGCTAAAAGTATTTCGACGCAATCCCTTCGGGAAACTCAGGACAGGCTTTGGAGCATTCAAATCTCGATTATCGAGTAACATAAAATAGCTATAAACTCTCTTATGAGAGATTAAAATGAAGATTAAAACATTATGAACACTACTAAATTTATAAACGATAATTTTTTACTTCGTAACAAATATGCAGAAGAGCTTTATCATAACCATGCGAGTAAAATGCCAATTATTGATTACCATTGCCATTTATCTCCAAAAGATATAGCAGAAAATAGAGTTTTTGAAAATATTACGAAAGCATGGCTTGATGGCGACCATTACAAATGGAGAGCAATGAGAACCTTAGGTATTAATGAAAAATACATTACTGGAAATGCTTCCGATGAAGAAAAATTCCAACAATGGGCAAAAACTGTACCTTATACACTTCGTAACCCCCTATTCCATTGGACTCAATTAGAACTTGCTCGTTATTTTGATGTGTATGAGCTTTTAAATGAGAAAAATGCCAAGGAAATTTATAAAATCACTTCTGATAAATTAAATTCATCAGACTATAGTTGTCAACAATTACTTTCTAAAATGAATGTAAAAGTTGTTTGTACTACTGAAGATCCTATTGATACTCTAGAGCATCATCAGCAATTAGCAAAAAGTAATTTCGATACGCATATAAGCACTTCTTTTCGTCCAGATAAAGCTATCATGATTGGAAATGATGGTTTTATTGAATATTTAGGTAAGTTAGAAAAGGCTGCAGATATTAGTATTACGTCTTATCAAGATTTATTGGACGCTCTTGTAAAAAGAGTTCAGTATTTTAATGAGAATGGATGTAAAGTTTCCGACCACGGATTAAATAGCATTCCATTTGCTCCTTATTCTGAAGCTGAAGTAGATCAAATTTTAAAGAAACGTCTTAAAAATGAACAACTTTCATTCCTAGAAATAGAAAAATTTGAAAGTGCTGTTTTACAATTTTTAGCAGAACAATACCATTCGCTCGGTTGGATTCAACAATTCCACTTAGGAGCACTTAGAAATAATAACACCAGAATGTTAGCTAAATTAGGTCCTGACACAGGATGGGATTCTATTTCTGACTATCCACAAGCAGAGAAATTATCTAAATTTTTAAATAGTCTTGACGGAAAAGATAAACTTTCTAAAACTATTATCTACAATCTAAACCCTGCCGATAATGAGGTTATGGCAACTATGATTGGTAATTTCAATGATGGTTCTGTAAAAGGAAAAGTACAGTTTGGTTCTGGATGGTGGTTTCTAGATCAAAAAGACGGAATGACAAAACAAATGAATGCTTTGTCAAACATGGGACTTATAAGTTGCTTTATTGGAATGCTTACAGATTCTAGGAGTTTCTTATCTTACCCACGACACGAATATTTTAGAAGAATTTTGTGTAACCTCTTAGGAGAAGAAATTGAAAACGGTGAGCTTCCAAACGACATGGAATGGATTGGAAAAATTGTTGAAGATATTTCTTACAATAATGCTCAGGAATATTTTGATTTTTAAAAATAAATAACCTCGTTACAAAGTCCGCTGTGGATTTAAACGAAACAACATTAACCTACTTCGACATGAGTTGGAGATAAAAACCCTTTTTTGAGGGATTAAACAAAAAACTAAAACTTTAAATATTGAAAAAAGTAGTAGCCTTAGGAGAAGTTTTATTAAGATTATCAACCAAAGATCATCTTAAATTTTCGCAAGCGATAGAAATGAATGCCGATTATGGCGGAAGTGAATTAAATGTGCTTACGGGTCTGTCTAATTTTGGGATGAAGTCTGAAATGATTACGCGTCTCCCCGCAAACGATATAGCAGAAACTGCACTGATGCAAATGCGTAAATATAATGTTGGTACCAATTTTATCGCAAAAGGTGGCGACCGACTAGGACTTTATTTTCTAGAAAAAGGAGCCTCTGTACGAGGGAGTAAAATTATATACGACCGCGCTTATTCTTCTTTTGCACACATAGAAAAGGGAATGATTGATTGGAAAGCTGCTTTTAAAGACGCTACTTGGTTTCATTGGTCTGGTATTACGCCTGGCGTATCTCAAGGAGCTGCAGATGTTTGTATGGAAGCCATTGAAGTAGCTTCAGAGATGGGACTTACTATTTCTACAGATTTTAACTACCGTGCCAATCTTTGGAATTATGGGAAAACTCCTGGAGAAGTTATGGAAAAAATGGTTGCTAAATGTCAGGTTATTCTAGCAGGAGATTATGCTTCCAAACAATATTTTGATATTGATCCAGAGGGGGCTACAGAAAAAGAGCTCCAACAATCGCTTTGCGAAAAACTAAAAGAACGTTTTCCTTCATCAGAAAAAATAATTATTACCAACCGAAAAAATATAAGTGCTATGCACAACACATGGTCTGCTGTTTTATATGATGGAAAAAATCTTTTAGAGTCGGAATCTTATAATATTACCGATATTGTTGATAGAATTGGTGCTGGAGATAGTTTTATGGGAGCTTTGATATATGGTCTCAATTATTATGAAGATCAGAAAGCATTAGATTTTGCAGTAGCAGCTTCTTGTTTAAAACATACTATTTATGGAGATGCAAACTTGGTTTCAAAAGAAGATGTAGAAGATTTAATGGGAGGGAATGTTTCTGGAAGAGTGAAAAGGTAATTTTATTTTAAAATATACAGATGAAACCCTCATAGAGGAATTTATAATACCTCCACAAAAGGAGCTGAACAAATCAAAGGCTTTTAAAGGGTATTGACTTGTTACTTAATTATATAATGACATAAAAATCAATCGTTTAACTTAAATTTATTCATGTGAAAACATATACAAGAATAGAAGTGGCAACTAAAATGAAAGAAACTGGTTTAGTACCACTTTTCTATCATGAAGATGTAGCTATTGTAAAACAAGTTGTAAAAGCTTGTTATGATGGAGGTGCCCGCTTATTTGAGTTTACTGCTAGAGGAGCTTTTGCCCATGAAGTATTTTCAGAATTAATTAAATTTTGTGCTAAAGAATGTCCAGATTTAATTCTCGGTGTAGGTTCTGTAACAGATGCGGCAGCCGCTTCTTTATATATGCAAATGGGCGCTCAATTTATTGTAACCCCGGTACTTAGAGAAGATATTGCCCTTGTGTGCAATCGTAGAAAAGTATTATGGTCGCCAGGTTGTGCTACCCTTACAGAAATTGCAAAAGCAGAAGAACTTGGTTGTGAAGTAGTAAAATTATTCCCTGGTGGAATTTACGGACCAAAATTTGTTAAAGCAATAAAAGGCCCTTGTCCATGGACAAGCATTATGCCTACAGGTGGTGTTTCTCCAACTAAGGAAAACCTTAGTGAGTGGTTTAAAGCAGGCGTAACCTGTGTAGGAATGGGATCTCAACTTATTTCAAAGGAAATTATAGCAAATAAAGATTATAACCTTTTAAAAGAAACAGTAGCAAATGCCCTACAAATTATAAAAAAACTTAAATAAACGCTCTTTTGGTAAGTCCATAAGGGATTAAGAATAACCAACCAAAACTTAACATATTTTAAAAAAGAGCTTTAGTAAACTACCTCGGGGCAAGCCCTTGAGGCAAGTTCTCGAGGTATACAAACACAACAACCTTAATTCATTTCGATGCAGAGCCCTTCGACAAACTCAGGGCATGCTTCGGAGAATTAAGCCCTCTGTGAGGGATTAAAATATAATTAATAATACATGAAAGCTACCTTAAAAATCTCCCTAACACTGCTTACTTTTTTGATTTGCATTTCTTGCAATCAAATTAGTTCTCACAAAACCATTAAGCTAGCGCATGGTTTGGATGTAAACCATTCCGTACACAAAGCGATGCTCCAAATGGGAAAAGACTTAGAAGAAATTTCTGGCGGAAAAATGAATATCAAGATTTATCCCAATCAGCAATTAGGTTCTGAACGAGAATGTTTAGAACTTCTGCAAATTGGTAGTTTAGATATGACAAAAGTTTCTGTTGGAGTTTTAGAAAATTTTGCTCCTAAAATGAAGGTTTTAGGACTTCCATTTCTATTTAAAAGCAAACAACATTCTTTCAATGTTTTGGATGGTCCAATTGGAAAATCGCTCCTTAATGAAGGAACTCAATTTTGGCTCAAAGGCCTTTGTTATTACGATGCTGGAAGTCGTAGTTTCTACACTAAAGAAAGACCCGTAAATTCTCCTTCAGATTTAGAAGGAATGAAAATTCGAGTTATGGAAAGCGCAACTGCTATGAATATGGTTCGTAGTTTAGGAGGCTCACCTACTCCAATTTCATGGGGAGAATTATACACATCATTACAACAAGGCGTTGTAGATGGAGCAGAAAACAATCCTCCAAGCTTCTATTTATCAAAACATTACGAAGTGTGTAAATACTATTCTTTGGACGAGCATACTGTATTACCAGATGTTTTGGTAGTAGGAACCCATTTATGGAATAGTTTGAATGAACAAGAACAAGAATGGCTTCAAGAAGCAGCCGATAGATCTGTTGTAAATCAGCGTAAACTATGGGCTAAGTCGGAGAAAGAAGCTTTGGAAGCTGTGCAAAAAGAAGGCGTTGAAGTAATCTATCCTGATAAAGAGCCATTTGCAGAAGAAGTTCAAAGTATATATGACGCATATAAAAGCAATAAAGAAATGTATTCCCTAATCCAAGAAATTAGAAACACTAAATAAAATGAATTTTAGAAAGAAAGTAGACTTCGTTTTAAGTAGAGCATTAGTTTTTATAATGAGCCTGATGGTAATTAATGTTTTATGGCAAGTTTTCACACGCTATGTTACTGGTACTCCTAGCTCTTTTACAGACGAATTGGCACGATACTTAATGATTTGGGTTGGTATTTTAGGAGCAGCTTATGTATCTGGAAGAAATATGCATGTTGCCATTGATGTACTTCCTTCAAAATCTAGCGCAAAAACTCAAAAGAAATTAGCAGTAATTGTGAATGCACTCATCATTATATTTTCATTATTAGCTTTTGTTATCGGAGGTATCCGACTTGTATATATCAGCTACATTTTGGGTCAGCATTCTCCTGCTTTAAATATGCCGCTCTTTGCAGTATATCTAGTTATTCCTATTAGCGGATTGCTTATTATTTATTACAAAACCTCAGATATTTTAAAGAAATAATTATTATGGAATATATCCCAGTTCTCGTATTAGTCATAAGTTTTATATGCCTTTTAGCAATTGGTACTCCAGTTGCTTGGAGTATTACCATTTCATCCTTATTAACCATGCTGGTAACCATTCCAGCTATGCCAGCTTTTACCACTGTTTCGCAACGAATGGCTACTGGTCTCGATAGCTTTGCTCTCCTTGCCATTCCGTTTTTTGTCCTCTCTGGAGAGCTCATGAATAAAGGAGGAATAGCCCATCGACTCATTGCATTTGCTAAAACATTGGTAGGATCATTTCCTGGCGGACTAGCATTAATAAATGTAATTGCTGCAATGCTAATGGGAGCTATTGCTGGTTCTGCAATGGCATCTGCATCTGCTATGGGAAGTATTTTAGGACCTGAAATGGAAAAAGAAGGCTATTCAAAAGAATTTGGAGTAGCAGTAAATATTACCTCGGCAACAACTGGACTAATAATCCCTCCAAGTAATGTGCTTATTGTTTACTCGCTAGCTAGTGGTGGAGTTTCTATTGCCGCCCTATTTTTAGCAGGATACATTCCTGGTATTTTAACAGGTTTATTCTTAATGATAGTAGCCGCTATTTGGGCAAAAAAGAAAAAATATAATGTAGGAAAGAGAAGTACATTAAAACAAGTTTTTAGCACTTTTATAGATGCTGTTCCTAGCTTGCTTTTGTTAGTTATAGTTATTGGAGGTATTGTAATTGGAATTTTTACAGCTACAGAAGCTTCTGCAATTGCTGTTTTATACACCCTTATTCTAGGATTTATATACAGAGAGATTTCCTTTAAAAACCTCCCCGAAGTATTGCTTAATTCTGCTTCAACCACAGCTATTGTAATGCTTTTAATTGGCGCTTCTATGAGTATGTCTTGGGTAATGTCTTATGAGAATATTCCTCAAAATATAAGTAGCTTGCTTTTAGGATTAAGCGACAATCCTATTGTTATCTTATTAATTATAAATCTACTCTTACTTTTTGTAGGAATCTTTATGGATATGACGCCAGCAGTGCTCATCTTTACGCCTATCTTTTTACCTGTAGTAACTAAGCTTGGAATGGATCCAGTTCAATTCGGAATTATTATGGTTCTTAATTTATGTATTGGACTTTGTACCCCACCCGTTGGCTCAGTCCTCTTTGTAGGAGTTGGAGTAGCCAAAACGAGTATTCAAAAAGTAATAAAACCATTAATCCCTCTATTTCTAGCTATGATATTCGCCTTATTTTTGGTGACATATTTTCCACAACTTACATTGTGGTTACCTAGTTTGTTTGGGTTTTAATATATACTCTTGAAATTTATATAGTTTTTTTATAGCTATCTAAAAAGTAATTTATAGTTGTCAAAACAGAGCTTGTCAAAGTAGTGTCAAACTGAGCTTGTCAAAATAGTTGTCAAACTGAGCTTGTCGAAGTTTCTCTTAATGTTAGAAACTTCGACAAGCTCAGAACAACACTTACAGTTTAGGTACTTTTAAAAAAACTCTTATATAAAAACTTTGAAAATAAAAAAATAAGGTTCTTACCTTTTTTTTAAAATCGAATGTAATCGATTACCTTTGTTTCAGTGTTGTTTAAAATCAACTACCTCCGGACAAGCCCACAAGGTATTCAAAGGAAACAAATTTAATTAATTTCGACGCAGAGGGTCGGGAATCAGACCCACTATGAGGGATTAAAGGTTTAAGATTTTAGAACAAAAGAAGAACGTATGCTAAATCCGTTAAGAAAACACAATAAAAAATGAAAAATCTAAACAGAGAAAATACAAATTTGAAAGATACTCCCCCTATAAAAATTATACAATTTGGAGAGGGAAACTTTTTAAGAGCTTTTGTAGATTATGCAATCCAAGCGCTTAATAACTCGGCCAATTTTAATGCGGGAGTAGCTGTTGTACAACCTATAGACAGAGGTTTAATCTCACTTTTAAATGATCAAGATGGTCTTTATACATTATTCATGAAAGGAATATATAAAGGCGAAGAAATACAAGAAAAAGAACTTATTAGCAGTATTGTAAAAGGAATTAATCCTTATTCTGATTATGACCAATACAAAGCATTGGCCAAAGAAGAAGAACTCTCTTTTATTATCTCTAATACTACAGAAGCTGGAATTTCTTACAACGAGACTGACACGCCAAATATGCAGCCTCCCTCCTCATTTCCTGCTAAATTAACCATTCTTTTATATGAAAGATATAAGCATTTTAATGGTGCTTCTGATAAAGGATTAACAATCATTCCATGTGAATTGATTAATTACAACGCAGATAATTTAAAGAAAATCATCTTAAAGTATTGTGGTGATTGGAAACTTGAAGACGGCTTTAAAGACTGGTTATTAAACAGTAATAGTTTCCATAACACCTTGGTAGACCGTATCGTTCCTGGTTATCCAAAAGATGAAATTGAAGATTATAACCAACAGCTATCTTACAAAGACAACCTCATTGTTACCGCAGAAAAATTCTTTTTATGGGTTATAGAAGGGAATGATGAGTTGAGAGCAAAACTTCCATTTGATAAAACAGATTTGAATGTTTTAGTGGTTAAAGATATGCAACCTTATCGTACACGTAAAGTTAGAATTTTAAATGGTGCACATACGGTTATGGTTCCATTTTCTCTTCTCTACGGAAATGAAACGGTAAAAGAAACTATTGATACAGATTTTACAGGAAACTTTGTTAAAGACACTGTTTTTAACGAAATTATTCAAACGCTAGAACTCGACAAACAAGAATTAGAAACTTTTGCAAATGAAGTTTTTGATAGGTTTAGAAATCCGTTTATAAAACATCAACTCTCTAGTATTGCTTTAAATTCTGTTTCTAAATTTAAAGTTCGAGTGCTGCCTAGTTTATTAGAATACCAAAAAGGAAATAAGACATTACCGCTACATTTAACTTATGCTTTTGCTTGTTTAATACGGTTTTATAAAGGGAGTTGGAACGGAGTTTCGTTACCTGTTCAAGATGACGAAGCTATTGTTGCTACATTTAAAAAAGCATGGGAATTGAACGATTATGCTGAAACAGCAAGTACAATTCTTTCCAATGCATCCTTTTGGGACGAAGACCTTACCCAAATAGAAGGACTAACAACAGCTATTACTCTTGCTTTAGAAAAAATTGATACGAATGGTGTAGAACAAGGATTCAAAAATTTTAAAGCTGAAATTTAAAACCAATTTCGGTTTAAAATACTAAATTGTTTATTATGGAAAAAGAATTAATAAAAGTACATCCTGAAGATAATGTTGCGGTTGCTTTAAAAAATTTAAAAAGTAATACTACCGTTTCATTTGAAGGGGAAGATATTGTTTTAACTACGGATGTAAAAGCCAAACATAAAATTGCACTTACAACACTACATAAAGACGAAAAAATCTATATGTATGGAGTTCTTGTAGGAAGCGCAAGCGAAACAATTGAAAAAGGCGCTGTTATTACAACAGAAAATGTAAAACATAAAACAGAAAAAGTTACTGGTAAAACAGAAACTGTAAACTGGAATATTCCAGATGTAACTAAATGGAAAGACAGAACTTTTAATGGCTACCACAGAGAAGATGGACAAATAGGAACCCGTAATGTTTGGTTATTTTTTCCACTTGTATTCTGTGAAAACAGAAATATTGAAGTTCTAAAAGAAGTTTTCGAAAAGGAACTTTTAAATGAAGATGTAAACAAACATCGTTTATTATTAAGATCTCTTGTTAATCGGGATGGAACAACCGACAATTCAGATATTACTGGAGATACAGTTCCTGTTTTTGATAATATCGATGTAAAATTTATAACCCATCAAGGAGGCTGTGGAGGGATTCGTCAAGATTCAGAAAGTTTATCACAACTTTTGGCTGGTTACGTAAATAACCCCAATGTTGCTGGAGCAACTGTCTTGAGTTTAGGGTGTCAGAATCTACAAATCCAAATTTTAAAAGACGCTTTAAATAAAGTAGCTCCTAACCTAAATAAGCCTGTTTTAATCTACGAGCAGCAGAAAATGGGTACGGTTGAAGAAATGCTTAATACAATTATTAAGGACTCTTTTGCTGAAATAAAAAAGGCAAACCAAATAAAAAGAAAGCCTGCACCACTTTCAAAATTAAAAATTGGATTAGAATGTGGAGGTTCCGATGGATTTTCAGGAATTTCTGCCAACCCTACTTTAGGACAAGTTTCAGATATTATTACTGCATTAAAAGGGACAGCAATCCTTTCTGAATTCCCCGAGTTATGTGGGGTAGAGCAAGAACTTGTTAACCGTTGTGTAGACGAAAAGCAAAGTAGTAGATTTCTTCAATTAATGCAAGATTTTGAAAAATCTGTAGTAGATGCAGGCTCAGGATTTGATATGAATCCTTCTCCTGGAAATATTAAAGACGGACTTATTACCGATGCAATGAAATCTGCTGGGGCAGCAAAAAAAGGAGGCACATCCCCTATAGTAGAAATTTTAGATTACGGGGAATATGTAACTAAATCGGGGCTCAATCTTTTATGTACTCCCGGAAACGACGTGGAAAGTACCACTGCAATGGCTGGTTCTGGTGCCAATATTATATTGTTCACTACTGGTTTAGGTACTCCAACTGGAAATCCTATTACCCCAGTTATTAAAGTAGCTTCAAATAGTGAACTAGCTCTAAAAATGCCAGATATTATTGATATTGATACAGGTGCAATTATCCGCGGAGAAAAATCAATTGAAGAAATGGCCGATGTTCTAATGGAATATATTGTAGACATTGCTAGTGGGAAGAAAACCAAAGCTATGGAATTAAATCAAAACGATTTTATTCCTTGGAAACGAGGTGTTTCTCTTTAATTACAGTAATATTCTAACATTCTTTGTTTTAAGATTTTTTAAATTTTAGCCACAAATTCACGGATATATGATACTTCCCCTCCCTTCAGGAGATTGTTATTAAACGTAGGAAATAAAAATATATTTGTGAATTTAGTGGTAAACCTACATTAAATCTGTTAGAAATAGCTCTACCCCCTAGAATGGTTTAGATAACAACCATGAAACATTAGAAAACTAAAAATAGGTCGAAACCTATCTTCAGTATATTCAAGATAAACTTAAGTTTATTATAATCTCGTTGAGTAAATAAAATATTATTTTTTTGTAGAAGTAGCTCTAATTTTTAAATTGGGAGCTAAAACTACCTTCTTTTCAATTTTAACATTCGATTCTTTTACCTGCTCTAAAAATACCTTTGCCGACATTTTCCCCATTTCAACCGGTAATTGGTCTACAGTACTCATAGAAAGCTCCATAAACTTAGTAAAAGGCTCATTACTAAAACCTATCACACAAAAATCGTCTGGGATTTTAACTCCCATTTTTTTTAATTGCTGAATTGCGCCAAGTGCCACATAATCACTTGAGGAAAATATTGCATCAGGGGGAGTTTCTAAAGTCATCAATTTCTCAACCGATTTATGACCCGCTTTAATATCACTCTTCGTTTTAATAACATAATCTTTATTAAATGTTATTCCGTTATCCAGCAATGCCTGTTTATATCCTTTATATCTATTTTTATAAATCTCTAAAGCCCAGTCTCCAGAAAGGTGTGCTATTTTACTACACCCCTGCTCTATAAGATGTTTAGTAGCATTGTAACCCGCTTGATAATCGTCTATAGTAACCGTACTAACTCCCTTAACATCTTTTTTTCTATCAAAAAATACTAAAGGAACATTTTTATTTAAAACATGTTCAAAATGAGAGGTTTGTGTAGATAATTTAGAAACCGACATTAATATTCCGTCTACTTGCGCGTTTAAAAGTGCATTGATATTATCTATCTCGGCACTCTCTTGTTCATGCGTTTGGCAAATAATAACATGATAGCCCAATGGATATAACTCTTCTTCTATCCCTCTAATAATAGCAGAAAAGAAATTCCTATCAATATAAGGAACCACAACACCTACATTATTACTCTTCCCACTTTTAAGGGCTAATGCTAATTTATTTTGCTTATAATTCATTTTAGCAGCAGTTTCCATTACTAGTTTCCTAGTAGCTGCGCTAATTTTAGGATTATTATTTAATGCTCTTGATACTGTTGCTGCTGTTACATTTAACGCTTTGGCAATATCATAAATGGTAGTTTTCTCGTTCATTAAACTTTTCTTGGCTGTTGAATATTCTACAAATGTAACTAATTTAAAAAAACCTAAATTTCAAAGTGTTATCGATTACAATAACACTACTTTTCTTCAGATTGAATCCTAAAACCTATTGCAAAATAGTAAAAAATACTATAAACCTATTAAAAATTACGGAAAACAGTACTATTATGTTAAAATTCCTATGCTTAAATTGTCAATTTGGTATTTTTTTATATTAAAAATTTGTTTTTTAATAGTTATTGTTTAGATTCGTGCAATCGATTACAAAAATTAATTTTTAATGATTAAAAGTCAACTAACTGTATTTAAGAATTCAATCTAACAATTATTATGAAAACCAAACTATTGTTTAAAACAAAAAATTATTACTTGCTTTCAGTATTATTTATTTGCTGTTTTGCATTTAGTAACTTTAGTTACGGACAACAAAACACTACAATAACAGGTGTTATTACTGAAGCGGAAACTAGCACTCCGCTACCCGGTGTAAATGTTGTTGAAAAAAATACTTCAAACGGAACTACAACAGATTTTGATGGGAACTTTACTTTAAATGTAGCTTCACCAGATGCTGTATTAGTAATTACTTATATAGGTTTTAAGACTCAAGAGTATAGTCTTAATGGAACTTCCAATATAAATATTACTTTAGAACCAGATACGCAATCGTTAGATGAGGTTGTTGTTATTGGTTATGGAACTCAGAAAAAATCTGATTTAACAGGAGCTGTTGGGAGTTTAGATTCTGAATCGCTTACCGAGAGAAGCATGAATAATCCATTGGAAGCATTGCAAGGAAATGTTCCTGGGGTACAAATATCTCCATCTACAGGACGTATTGGAGATGGTTTTGACATTACCATTAGAGGTAAAAACTCTTTAAGCGGAAATACAAATCCGTTATTTGTTGTAGATGGAGTTCCTACAGACAATATAGATTTCTTAAACCCACAAGATATCCAAAGAATGGATATTTTAAAAGATGCATCTTCTACTGCTATTTATGGTTCTAGAGGATCCAATGGTGTTGTTATTGTAACTACAAAAAGTGGTGCAAATGCACCCTCAAATTTTACTGTAACCTTAGATAGTTATATGGGAGTAAAAGATGTTGCAAGACTTCCTGAAATGATGGGTGGGCAAAAATGGTGGTATTATCATCAATCGGCTTACCTAGCAACTGCAAGTAATGGTCCTAACGGATATGTTACCCCTGAGACATTATACGATGCAGTTATTGGAGACGCTAATTCTGAATTAGAAAGAAGAGCTTTAAACAATGAAACCTTTGATTGGTATGACGCTGTATTAAAAACAGGAATTCAACAAAACAATTATGTAAATGTTTCTGGAAGAACAGACGATGGGATGGGATATAACTTAGGAATAGGTGCCCAAAAGGAAACTGGAAATATTCAAAATGAAGAATTAAAAAAGTATACTTTTAAATCTGGATTGGATAAAAAAATAAACGATAAATTTTCAATTGGAGCAAATTTCACTGTCGCTTTAACAGAACAACAAGATGGTAGTGATAATGCCATGCAACAAGCTTTTAGGTTAAATCCATTCTTAGATCCTTATGGCTTGAACGATAATGAATTATTTCCATTACCAGGGAAACTTACCGATGCAAATGGAGATTTTGTTATTAACAAAACAAGTACCTATAATCCACTTTTAGAAATTGCAAACACTACTAATGAAACCAGAAGATGGACAGGGGTTGGAAATGTATACTTTCAGTATAATATTTTAGATTGGTTATCTTTTAAAACTACCTACTCTGCTGGATATTCTAGCTATAGAAACGGGCAAGCCTGGGGTGCTATGACTAGTGTTGGTGTAGATAATAATGACCTCCCTTCAGCAGAAATGAGTAAAGGAGAAAACTTCAATGGAACTTGGGATAATCAATTTAATATTGATTACACTTTCAATGATGCACATACTTTTAACTTCCTTGCATTACAAAGTTTGTATTACAGTAGAACCGAAACTTCTTTCCAAAGTTCTAGAAATATGCCTTTCGACACTGGTTTCTACAATATTGGCTCTGGAGAACAGGGTACATTTAACCTAGGTTCTAATTATTCAAAGCAGACACTTAGCTCTTATGCGTTACGTCTAAACTATTCTTATAAAGATAAGTATTTACTTACGCTTTCTAACAGATGGGATGGTTCTTCCCTCCTATCTCAAGATAAACAATGGGACACTTTCCCTTCTGCAGCTATTGGTTGGAGAGTTAGTGAAGAAGGTTTCTTAAAAGAATCTAATACCGTTTCTAATTTAAAATTAAGAGCTAGTTACGGTTATACTGGAAACAATAATGTTTCTCCTTATTCTACACAAAACAGTTTAGACAGACAATTATACTACGATTTTAACGGAACTTCTGCCAATGGATGGCTTCCTAGCGCTTTAGCTAATAAATCTTTAGGATGGGAAAAAACACGTGAAATGAACTTTGGTATTGACTACGGATTCTTTAACAACCGATTAAATGGTAGTGTTGATGTTTATGACAGATTATCTGATGATTTAATTCTTGAACAAAGACTTCCAATCGAGTCTGGCTGGTCTTCTATCAATGCAAACGTAGCTTCTGTAAAAAATACAGGAGTTGAGGCAAGTTTAACAGGAATACTTATTAATAACCAAAAAGTTACTTGGTCTACCACACTTACCTTCACTAAAAACAATAATTCTATTGAAGAATTATATGGACAAGATGAAGTTGATGATGTTGGAAACGGATGGTTTATTGGGGAAGATATTGATGCTATTTATAATTATGACTTTGACGGGATCTGGCAAGGAGATGAAGTTGCAGAAGCTACATCGTACAACCAAACAGAAGGTCAGGCTAAAGTTAGAGATATTAATAATGATGGTGTAATTGACCCCGCAGACGACCGTATTATTTTAGGAACTCCAAATCCTGATTGGTCAGGAAGTTTATTTACCAAATTAACCGTTGGAAATATCGATTTATCTGCTTCGCTTATTACCAACCAAGGAGTGTATGTTTATAGTCCTTTTCACGCAAATTTTACAAATACAGAAGATCGTGGGCGTCAAAAGTTAGATATCGATTGGTATGTGCCAGAAAATCAAGCTGGTGTTCCTGCTCAAGCTTCAAACAACTATCCACAACCACGTAATATGGGGACATTTTGGAGAAATGATGGCGTAGGGTATTACAGAGATGCTTCTTTTGTTAAAGTGAAAAACATTTCTTTAGGATACACTTTTGGTCAGAATATAATTGAAAAACTAAATATTAAACATTTTAGAATCTACGCAAATGTTTTAAATCCATTTGTATTTACAGATTATGATGGATACGATCCTGAATGGGCTGGAGCTGGTTTAGGAGTAGGACGAGTAAGTAATATTACGTATCAATTAGGAATCAATTTAAAATTTTAATCAATCATGAAAATGAAAAACATATTATTCGGTTTAGCTATTCTAAGCATCACATTATTTTCATGTGATGATTACTTAGAAGAAGATAATCTATCAAATGTAACTGCAGAAAGTTTTTATAATACTGCGGAAGGGTTTGAAACACTTGTAAATGCAAACTATGCACAATTAAAAGATATATATGGTGGTGATGCTTGGTTATTTGCTGCTGGTACAGATTTATATGCGGAAGGGCGTGACCAAGAACCGCCTGGATTAAGTCAATATACACAACTTACTCCTTCTTCTCAAGGAGTTGGGCAATTGTACAGCACTTGCTATAAAGCTATCCAAAGTGCAAATATGGCAATTTATTATAGTGATCTAACAGAACAAACTTCAGACCTTAGTAAGAGAATTGGAGAAGTTAAATATTTAAGAGCCAATGCTTATTTCTTATTAGTTCAAACTTATGGTGGTGTTGGTTTAGTAACAGACTATATTGATAGTCCTGTGCTAACATTCGACAGAAATTCTGCTGAAGAAGTGTACGCTTTTATTATTTCAGAACTAGAACAATCTCTATCTCTTGTTGATGGAAGTTCTTACAACGGAAGAGTAAACAAAAGAGCTGTACAACACTTATTAGCTAAAGTACACTTAACAAGAGCTTATGAAAGTTTTGCCGCTTCAGACGATTTTAGTAAAGCTGCTAGTTATGCAGATGATGCTATAAACGGACAAGCATTATCTATTCCTTTTGAAGAATTGTGGAGACCTGGAAATGAAATGAATGCTGAAACTATTTTTTCTGTACAGTTTAGTGAAGCAGCCAACAGTACTAATCCTACAGGATTAGGAAGTAAGCAACACTACTATTTTAGTTCTTATTTAGGCGGTTCTGAAGTTGCTGGAGACGCTCCATACCGCTCTTATACCCTATGCCCTACTGCATTTGCTGTAGGTTTATTTGAAGAAGGAGATGAGCGTTGGGAAGGAACTTTTATGACAGAGGTTTTTAATAGATATTATGACTATTTTGATGTTGATGACCATAGTGGCTTAACTGTTGCAGAATATTACGCCCCTAAATGGGCTAGCTCTGATGCAGATTTAGCTGCCTATGCAGCAGCAAATCCAGAAGCTACTATTCATCCATATGGAGAGTATGTACCTTCTCAAAATAGAAACTTTGATTACGAAACTATCCCAGTTAAAAAGTTTGACGATCCTAAAGCTCCATTTAGCAGTAATAGATCTAGTACGAGAGATCTTATTTTATCTAGACTAGCAGATACCTATTTAATTGCTGCGGAAGCTTATTTACAATCAAGTCCAGCAACTGCGCTGCAACGTCTTAATGCCGTAAGAGAAAGAGCTAATGCTACTCCTGCAACAGCAGCAGATTTAGATATTGATTATATTTTAGACGAAAGAGCTCGTGAACTTTTAGGAGAATACCACCGTTGGTTTGATCTTAAACGTACAGGGAAATTAGTAGAAAGAGCTTCTATGTATCATTATTTAATTAATGAAGGAAATTTTGCTGGCGCAAATGGAGAATTAAAAATATTAAGACCGATACCACAAGATGCTATTGACTTAAATCAAAATAAAGATTTTCCACAAAACCCTGCATACAATTAATCCACTTTAATAAAGCAACGAAGGTTGTAGTTAGCAATTATGAACTTGGTATCTTTAACGGTTATCAAGTTCATTTTTTTAAAAAATATCACTAATTAATCTTCAGAAAATAAAACTATGAAAGCAACTAAATTTATTATTCCGTTATGCTGTTTAACTCTTACTTTATCATGTAAAAAAGAAGTAGATAAAGAAAAAACAACCTCAGAAACTGTCATTGAAACATCTAAAGAAGATAAAATTACAGGCACATCTTATGCAGAAATTTCTATTGCTCAAGGTGGTAAATGGATAGATGGTTCTAGAAACCATAAAGAATATAGTAATGGAACTTCTTTTAAAAATGTTTCTGAACTAACTGTTCCTAAAGAACATACAGACCATTCTTGGTATATTAGATATGAAGGCCCAGGATGGGAAAGTAATAAAGTTGGTTATAGACTGTATTTAGATTGGAGAAATGCTATCGATATTTTTGGAAAAACTACAGAAGAAATTATTTTACCAAAAGTAGGGCAAGACAATTTTGATTCTTATCACGAAATGAACGATTGGGGAATGGATATCCTAAAAGCTGGGAAATCTATGGGGATTGGTTCTATTGGAAGGTATCTTGATGGAAAGGTTTTGCATTTTGAAAACGTAGATCAAACCAACGCAAAAATTGAGAATACAAATTCCTCTTCTTCTGTTAACATAGATTACAAAGGATGGAAAACTGGAAATGATAAAATTAACCTTCATTCAAAATTAACTATTACCCCCAACCATAGATATACAAAACATGATGTAACTCCCTCTAAAGCAATTGAAGGTATTGCCACAGGAATTGTAAAGTTTGACAACATTGAATTAACTAAAAAGACTTCAGAAAATAAAAAGTGGGCATATATTTCTACTTATGGGGAACAAACATTAGTTCCAGACAAATTGGGTATGGCTCTTTTTTACAAAACTGATGAGGTAGCACAAGCTGTAGAAGGAACAGATGATCATTTATTAGTATTTAAACCTACTACCAATACAATATCTTATTACTTTTTAGGTGCTTGGGAAAAAGAAAAAGACGGGATTACTAATAAAGAAGATTTTACAAATTATATAAACTCCCTATTAGAGCAGCTTAATAAAAATAACCAGTTAAATTAACTCTACCAAAACTATAATATTTTTAAAATGAAAATTAATAAAGTAAGTATATACACACTTTTTTTGGCAACAACATTTACGTTTACAACGAGTTGTAAAGAGCAAAAAAAGGAAAACACCAATGAAGAAACAACTCAGGAATTAGCTGTAGATAGCACAAAAAAATGGTCGGAACGCATGGCGCTTTCCATTATTCATAGAAATCCTGAAGCTTGGCAAATTGATCATGCTAAAAGGCCAAAATGGGATTATGTGCATGGCTTAGTTTCTCTTTCTATGCAGGCTTTGTATAAAGAAACATCTAATGATATTTATTATAATTATGCCAAGCAATATGCTGACGAATTAATAGATAGCACCGGAAAAATAATAAACTATGATTTGCAGAAGTATAACATAGACATGATTAATGCAGGAAAAATCTTATTCGATTTATATGCTAAAACGGAGGATGAAAGATATCGGATTGCTATGGACACCCTTCGTTTACAACTTAAAGGGCAGCCAAGAACAGAGTCTGGTGGGTTTTGGCACAAAAAAAGATATCCAAACCAAATGTGGCTAGATGGTTTATACATGGGAGCTCCTTTTTATGCTGAATACACTACTACTTTTGAAGATGGAAAAGCATTGGATGATATAGCAAAGCAATTTGAACTCATCCAAAAAAATGCCAAAGACAACGAAACAGGCTTGCTGTACCACGGATGGGATGAAAGTAGGGAAATGGAATGGGCTAACAAAAAAACGGGTACTTCTCCAAACTTTTGGTCGCGCTCCTTAGGATGGTATGGAATGGCGCTGGTAGATGTTTTAGATTTCTACCCAGAAGAACATCCAAAGAAAAAAGAACTTATAGAATACCTAAATGAACTAGCAGTTGCTGTTGTTAAAGTTCAAGATAAAACTGGATTATGGTACCAAGTTACAAACATGGGAGACCGAGAAGGAAACTACTTAGAAGCTTCTGGTACTGCCATGCTTACCTATATGCTTGCAAAAGGTGTTAATAAAGGGTATTTACCTAAAAGCTTCCAAAAAAATGCTGATTTAGGGTTTAACGGACTCACAGAAAAACTAATTAAAGTTGATGAGAAAGGTGTTGTTACTATTACAGAAGTTTGTGCTGTTGCTGGCTTGGGTGGGAACCCGTACAGAGATGGCTCTTATGAATATTATATCAACGAAACAAAAAAAGATAACGACCCTAAAGCCACTGGCCCCTTTATATTGGCGGCAATAGAACTAAATAAATAAAATGAAACAACAAATTCATTATACAATTTTACTCTCATTGTTTTTTTGTTTACTATTAAAAGCACACGCATTACCTAAAAATGATGTGTGCTTTTTTAATGATTTTGATATGATTGTTGCTAAAGATGGGAGCGGAGATTACAATTCCATCCAAGAGGCTATAAACAATACAAAATCGTATCCTTATGATAAAATAACAATTTTTGTCAAAAAAGGAGTTTATAATGAGAAAGTAAAGATTTATCAATGGAATCCAAAGGTTACCTTAATTGGAGAAAATAAGGAAAATACCATTATTAGTTTTAACGATTACTTTGACGGAATTAACCTTGGTAGAAATAGTACTTTTCATACTCCTACCCTACAGATTAATGGAAATGACTGTACTATAAAGAACTTAACTATTGAAAATACTGCGGGGGAAGTTGGGCAAGCTATTGCATTAACGGTTAACGCAAATCGTGTTCTCATTGAAAATTGCAATATAAAAGGGAATCAAGATACCGTATTCCTTTCTGGAGAAGGTTTTAAACAATACTTTAAAAACTGTTATATTGAAGGAACCACCGATTTTATCTTCGGACAAGCAACAGCCGTTTTTGAAGACTGTACTATTCACTCAAAATCCGATTCTTATATTACAGCAGCTTCTACAGACAAAAATACTAAATACGGTTTTGTTTTTATTAATTGTAAACTTACTGCAGATAAAGATGTTACTAAGGTTTATCTAGGAAGACCATGGCGAATCTATGCTAAAACTGTTTTTTTAAATTGTACTATGGGAAGCCACATTTTACCTATAAGATGGCACGATTGGAATAAAAATGAGAGTCACAAAAATAGTTTTTATGCTGAATACCAAACAAAAGGAGCTTCGGCTTCCAGTAAAAATCGTGTTAAATGGTCTCATTTATTAACCTCCTCGGAAGCTAAAAACTATACATTAGAAAGCATTTTAAAGGACAGAAACAGTATTCAGCCTTGGTACACTACTAATTAATAAATAATAGAAATTATAATATGAAACATCCATCCAAGTCTAATTTATAGACACACCACTAAATAATTATTTGGATGTTCCATATGGCTATTAACAAACAATAAAAATAAACATATGAAACTCAAATTATTCCTCATAGCACTTTCTTTTACCTTTAGTATAAACGCACAAGATATTACAATTTATACCATAGGAGATTCTACTATGTCCGATAAAAAAGATCCAGAAAACAATCCAGAACACGGATGGGCACAAGTATTACCCAATTATTTTAAAGATAATGTAACCATAATAAATAAAGCAGTTAATGGGAGAAGTTCTCGTAGTTTTATTACTGAAGGAAGATGGGACTCTATTTACAAAAAACTTGAACCTGGAAACTATGTTTTTATACAATTTGGGCATAACGATCAAAAAGTAAAAGATCCATCTCGTTACACCAACCCACATACAGCTTATAGACATAATTTAATGAAATTTATTAAAGAAAGTAGAGAGAAAGGCGCTATTCCAATTCTTTTCTCTTCTATTGTAAGACGTAATTTTAATGAAGAAGGAACCTTAGTAGACACTCATGGAGAATACCCATTAGAAGCTCGTTTAGTGGCACAGGAGCAAGAAGTTACCTTTATAGACCTTCAATATTTAACAGAACAATTGGAAGAATCTTATGGTTTGGAAGAATCAAAGAAACTACATCTGCATTTTGAACCTCAAGAAATTGCTTACTATCCAAAAGGCAAACACGACGATACCCACCTCTCTAATAAAGGAGCAAATGAAGTATCAAAACTTTTTATAAAAGAGTTACAGAAACAAAATAATGAGTTAGCAACTTATTTAAAGTAAGGAATTTATATTTTAAAAGGCATACAGAAATTGAGTATTTTAACTAAAAGTTTTTAACCACAAATTCAAATACATACCCTTTATTCCATACATAAGATGCTACTAGCGCAGAAAAAAATGAGATTTATATCTCTAATTTGTGACTAGAATTACTAAACCATAAAAAAAGCACCGTAATTACGGTGCTTTTTTATACAGTATTGAAAGATTTTTTATTGCTCTAAAGTAGCAAGTTTATCTTTCATTGCTTTATATTTTTCTGGCTCTCCAATTGTACCATAGATGTTCATAAGTGTTCTTACAGCATCTATATTATCTGGATTTACAGTAAGTAATTTTTCAAGATAAGGAACTGCAGATTTGTATAAACCTTCACGTTGAGCTTTTAACTCATCATAACGTTTGTTATCTGTAGAAGAATTCCCTAATCCATTCATTTCTTCAACAATTGATTTCTCATCAGAAAGAATTAAAGAAGCCATGTTTAAATAAACATTTTCATTTTCTGGATCCAATTCTAAAGCTTTTTCATAATATTCTTTAGCTTTTTCTTTATTTCCTTGTTCAGCAAGAATAACTCCTAAGTTGTAGTATAATGTAGGGTTATTAGGATCTTTTTGAATAGCTTCTTCCATTAAAGATTGGAACTTAGCTTTGTCTCCCATTTTGATATACATATTTGCTTCTGTAAGCAATAAGTTCATATCATCTGGATTAGCAGCACGCGCTTCTTTAATTGCAGCAGCAGCTTTATCTGTTTCTCCTTTTTCGTTATAAATTAAAGCTATATTTTTAACGATTTCTGGCATTCTAGATTCAGTTTTCTCCTCCGTAGGGTCTGAATATCCTCCAGTTTTAATCATTAAATCACGGTTTTGTTCAGAACCAAGATTTTCAACTTCTCCTGTTTCTTTATTTACCGCCAAATAAGAAGTAGATTCTCCTGTATATCCAGAATCTTTTAATTGCTCATAATATGTTAAAGCATTATCAAAATCTCCTCCGTTTACAGCACTAGATGCAGCAAAATAAAGATAATCTTCATTTCCAGTCATTTCATATGCCATATGCAGTTTATTTGCTGCACCAGCAAAATTCTCATTTTTATTATCTTCAACAGCAGCATTAACTACGTCTCCAGATAATTTTTCAAGAATTTCTTTTGCTTCATCGGTATACTTTGTTTTGTACCCTTTTTCAAATTCTATAAGTTCATTTAAAGAACTTACAGCTTTCTCATAATCGCTATCTGCGCCTCCTTTTTTAGCAAGGTCTGCATATGTTTTTCCTGTTAGAAAATAATATTCTGCTTTGTATTTGTCATCAGCAGATTCTATACTAGATGATAAACTTTCTAAAGTACTCTTTGCTTCTGCAGCACTTCCTTTATCTAAGGCTTTTTCAGCATCTCTAAGTTCGCTTTTCTGCCCTATAGCAAAAGAAGATACTAATATTGCAGATGCTAATAAAACTTGTTTTTTCATTGTTATAAATAATTTGTGTTAAGTATTATTCGTTATTATTTGGTTCCGTATCAGAATCGTTTTGTTCAATATCTGTGCCATCTTCAATAACATCGATATTTTCAACATCGTCAATTTCATCTTCTTCCTTCATCACTTTTGCAACTGCTGCAATAGAATCATTCTTAAGATTTATCAACTTAACTCCTTGTGTAGCTCGTCCCATAACTCTTAAATCCTCAATTGCCATTCGGATAGCAACTCCAGATTTAGTAATAATCATTAGGTCGTCTTCATCAGAAACATTTTTAATAGCTACTAATGCACCCGTTTTTTCGGTAATAGACATTGTTTTAACCCCTTTACCTCCACGGTTTGTAATACGGTAAACTGCTTCTCCATCTTCTGGATCGTCTAGGTAAGTACGTTTTCCATAACCTTTTTCTGAAACCACTAATATGTTTTCTTCCAAGTTATGAACAGAAACCATTCCTACTACCTCATCATTATCGTCTGCTAAAGTAATCCCTCTAACCCCAGAAGCATTTCTTCCCATTGGGCGGGTTTTACCTTCTTCAAAACGAATAGCCTTACCAGATTTAACAGCTAATAGTATTTGACTGTTTCCTGTTGTTAATTTAGCCTCTAAAAGCTCATCCCCATCTCGAACCGTAATGGCATTAATACCATTTTGACGTGGACGTGAATATTGTTCTAAAGAAGTTTTCTTAACAACACCCTTTTTGGTTGCCATTATGACAAAATGACTGTTTATGTACTCTTCATCTTTTAAATCTTTTGTGCAAATAAAGGCTTTCACCTTATCGTCTTGCTCTATATTTATTAGATTTTGAATAGCTCTTCCTTTAGAAGTTTTACTTCCTTCTGGAATTTCATAAACACGCATCCAGAAACATTTTCCTTTTTGTGTAAAGAACAACATGTATTGGTGGTTGGTTCCCACAAATAAATGCTCTAAGAAATCTTCAGTTCTTGTTGAAGTTCCTTTTTGACCAACACCTCCTCTATTCTGAGTTTTATATTCTGTAAGTGGAGTTCTTTTAATATAACCTGCATGAGAAATAGTAATTACCACTTGCTCATCTGGAATCATATCTTCTATACTTACATCTCCACCTGCATATTCTATTTGAGAACGTCTTTCATCACCATATTTTTCTCTTACTTCCTGAAGCTCTTCTTTAATGATATTCATTCTACGCTCTTTATTCGCCAAGATATCTTTACATTCTTGAATAAACTGCATAATATCATCATACTCAGAACGAAGCTTGTCTTGTTCCAGACCTGTAAGTTGTCTCAATCGCATTTCTACGATTGCTTTGGCTTGAATCTCACTTAATTTAAAGCGTTCAATCAACTTAGTACGTGCTTCATCAGCATTGTTAGAACCACGAATAATGGCAATTACCTCATCTATATTATCCGAAGCAATAATTAATCCTTCTAAAATATGAGCCCGCTCTTCTGCTTTTCTAAGCTCATATTCTGTTCTTCTAACTACTACTTCATGACGATGCTCCACAAAATGATGGATCATGTCTTTCAAATTCAACATTTCTGGTCTTCCATTCACCAATGCAATATTATTTACACTGAAAGAAGATTGAAGCGCTGTATATTTAAAAAGAGTATTTAAGACAATGTTTGGAATTGCATCTCGCTTAAGGATATAAACAATTCGCATTCCATTTCTATCCGATTCGTCTCGGATGTTAGAAATTCCTTCAATTTTCTTATCATTTACAAGGTCAGCAGTTTTCTTAATCATATCTGCCTTGTTAACCTGATAAGGAATTTCAGTAACAACAATACATTCCCTTCCGTTAACCTCTTCATTATGAGCTTTGGCACGCATTACAATACGTCCTCTCCCCGTTTTAAAGGCTTCTCTAACTCCATCATAACCATAAATAATCCCTCCAGTTGGAAAATCTGGAGCTTTTACATGTTCGATAAGTTCATCAATTTCTATATCGTTATTTTCTATATAGGCTATTGTTCCATCCACCACTTCTGTTAAGTTGTGAGGAGGCATATTTGTAGCCATACCTACAGCAATCCCTGATGCTCCATTAATTAATAAATTAGGAACTCTTGTAGGAAGTACTTTAGGTTCTTTTAAAGTATCATCAAAGTTTAACTGATGGTCAACAGTATCTTTGTCGATATCCGCTAGCATATCTTCAGATATTTTACGCATACGTGCTTCCGTATAACGCATTGCTGCTGGACTATCTCCATCTATAGAACCAAAGTTACCTTGGCCATCTACCATCATATACCGCAAGCTCCAACTTTGAGCCATACGCACCATGGTATCATAAACAGAAGTATCTCCATGTGGGTGATACTTACCTAATACCTCTCCTACAATTCTTGCAGATTTTTTATAAGAACTGTTAGATCTAACTCCCAATTCATGCATTCCGAACAAAACGCGTCGGTGAACTGGTTTTAATCCGTCCCTAACATCTGGAAGAGCACGTGACACAATGACCGACATTGAATAATCAATGTAAGCAGATTTCATCTCGTCCTCTATATTAATAGGGATCAGCTTTTCTCCTTCTGCCATATTTAATATATATTATGTATGTTTTAATTATAAATCGTGCCAATATACGCATTTTAAAGACGCTTTAGTACCATCCAAAAAGGTTTTTTCATGTTTTTATCAACAAATATAAGCCCTTAAAAGGTTAATAAAATACCTGTTAATTTTTTTGAATTTGAAAGTTTTTTTTGTCTATTAGCTAAAACTACTCCTTAACAGAAGAAAATAAGGTATAGTTTTTGCCTACTTATAGTTGTTTTACTATTTTTAATTGAAGAAAGGAAAAAGTATGGATGATAATTTTTCACCAAGAGTAAAAGATGTAATTGCCTACAGTAAAGAAGAAGCCCTACGTTTAGGACACGACTTTATTGGGACGGAACATCTTATGCTCGGACTTTTGCGTGATGGAAACGGAAAAGCAATAGATATATTAACAGCATTAAGTATAGACCTTGAACATTTAAGAAGAAAAGTAGAAATTTTAAGTCCGTCTAATCCTATAAGTGGTATTGCTGCAAACGACAAACGCAACTTACACCTTACTAGACAAGCAGAGCGTGCCTTAAAGACTACTTTCCTTGAAGCTAAATTATTTCAAAGTTCCTCAATAAATACTGCGCATTTATTACTTTGTATTTTAAGGAACGAAAACGACCCTACAACAAAGCTACTTAATAAGCTTAAGATTGATTACGATAATGTTAAAGAACAATTCAAGCTTATGATAACAAGTGACGACGATTATATAGATGCTCCTTCCGCTGAATCATTTTCTGATGAAACTGGTGCTGGCGATGAAGGAAGAGAGAATCCGTTTGGAAGCACAAGTAGTACTCCAAAATCTAATAAAAAATCTAAAACTCCTGTTTTAGACAACTTTGGAAGAGACCTTACACAGCTTGCCGAAGAGGATAAACTAGATCCTGTTGTTGGAAGAGAGAAAGAAATTGAACGGGTTTCTCAAATTTTAAGCAGAAGAAAGAAAAATAATCCGCTCTTAATTGGAGAGCCTGGGGTTGGTAAAAGTGCTATTGCCGAAGGGTTAGCATTGCGAATTATTAAAAAGAAAGTATCTAGAATTCTTTACAACAAAAGAGTGGTTACACTAGATCTTGCTTCTTTAGTTGCTGGCACAAAATACCGTGGCCAGTTTGAAGAACGCATGAAAGCGGTAATGAATGAACTCGAAAAGAATGATGATATTATTCTTTTTATTGATGAAATACATACTATTGTAGGTGCTGGCGGCGCTACCGGAAGCTTAGATGCTTCAAATATGTTTAAACCTGCACTTGCACGTGGAGAAATTCAATGTATTGGAGCCACCACTTTAGACGAGTACAGACAATATATTGAAAAGGATGGAGCCCTGGAAAGAAGATTTCAAAAAGTAATTGTAGAACCTACTACCGTAGAAGAAACAATTGAAATTCTTCATAATATAAAAGATAAATACGAAGAACACCATAATGTAACTTATACAGACGAAGCAATTAAAGCATGCGTTAAGCTTACAAATAGATATTTAACAGACAGATTTTTACCAGACAAAGCTATTGATGCTTTAGACGAAGCTGGCTCTAGAGTACATATAACTAATATGGAGGTTCCTAAACAAATTTTAGAACTCGAAAAACAATTAGAAGACGTAAAAGAGCTCAAAAATTCGGTCGTTAAGAAACAGAAATATGAAGAAGCTGCTAAATTAAGAGACGATGAAAAGCGACTTGAAAAAGATTTAGCTATTGCTCAAGAAAAATGGGAAGAAGACAGTAAGCTCCACAGAGAAACTGTTACAGACGAAAGTGTAGCCGATGTTGTTTCTATGATGAGCGGCGTTCCTGTTACTAGAATTGCTCAAGCCGAAAGCTCTAAATTAGCCAAATTACCAGAACTTATTAAAGGAAAAGTAATTGGACAAGATCAAGCGGTAGCCAAAGTAGTTAAAGCCATCCAAAGAAACAGAGCTGGATTAAAAGACCCAGACAAACCAATTGGTTCTTTTATCTTTTTAGGACAAACTGGAGTTGGAAAAACACAATTAGCAAAAGTATTAGCTAACAAATTATTCGATTCTGAAGATGCTTTAATCCGTATCGACATGAGCGAATACATGGAAAAATTTGCTGTTTCCCGATTAATCGGAGCGCCTCCAGGATATGTAGGTTACGAAGAAGGTGGACAACTTACCGAAAAAGTAAGAAGAAAACCTTATGCCGTAATATTATTAGACGAGGTTGAAAAAGCTCATCCAGACGTATTTAATATGCTTTTACAGGTTTTAGATGATGGTTATATTACCGACAGCTTAGGAAGAAAAATAGATTTTAGAAATACTATTATAATTATGACTTCCAACATTGGAGCGCGTCAATTAAAAGATTTCGGACAAGGTGTAGGTTTTGGAACTTCTGCCAAGAAAGCTCAAGCTGACGAACATTCTAGAAGTGTTATAGAAAATGCTTTAAAGAAAGCTTTTGCTCCAGAATTTTTAAACCGTATTGATGATGTGGTTGTCTTTAATCCATTAGAAAAAGAAGACATTCATAAAATTATTGATATTGAATTAGAAAAACTATACTTGCGTATTGAAGGTCTAGGTTATAATTTAAAATTAACCGATAAGGCTAAAGATTATATTGCAGACAAAGGTTTTGATAAACAATACGGCGCTCGACCATTAAAAAGAGCTATTCAAAAATACGTTGAAGATGCTTTAGCTGAAGAAATTATTACTTCTAAATTAACAGAAGGCGATAGCATTTTTATGGATTTAGATTCTGAAAAAGAAGAGCTTATCATTTCTATAACTAAAGCAGAGCAGTCTACTGAATCATAAATTATAGATTTAATAAAATATTAAAGCGCGCGACATAATAATCGCGCGTTTTTTTATTTAATTTTATTCCCTTAAAAATTCTTCTTAACTTAGAAGGGTTAGGCTTACCCTCTACGGAAAACATAGAGGTTTATTTTTAATATTTTTTTTCATTTGTCTCTAATTTAGAGTTACATTGATAAAGTATTCATAAAAATAAATTTAAGTTAAGCATTGAAATAAATAAATCTCGATTATCGAGCAAACACCTCGGAGTAATATCCTGAGGCATTAAAAAGAAAACTAAAAAATATTTCGGTGTAAAAGTCGAAATAAATAAATCTCGATTATCGAGCAAACACCTCGGAGTAATATCCTGAGGTATTAAAAAGAAAACTAAAAAATATTTCGGCATAAAAGTTGGAATAAATAAATCTCGATTATCGAGCAAATTCACTTTGTAGCACTAAAAAATTTTAAATGAGCAACAAAACTATTATAGGTAGCCAAGAATGGGTATCCTTGCCAGAATTAGATATATCAACCATTAAAGTACGTGTAGATAGTGGCGCTAAAACCTCTGCCTTACATGCTGTAAACATTCAACCTTTCCAAAGAAATAACGATACTTGGGTAACCTTTGATGTATACCCTATTCAGCATAATGGAAAAAAAGTAATTCATTGTGAAGCTGTTGTTGTTGATAAAAGAGTTATAAAGAGTTCTACTGGAAACCGAGAAAACAGGTATATCATTAAAACCAGCCTTAATATCAACGACACTTCGTGGGATATTGAAGTCTCTCTTACCAACAGAGACAGTATGGGCTACCGTATGCTTTTAGGAAGAGAAGCAATGATGGGAAGACTTATTGTGGATCCTGAGAGCAGTTTTATGCTTGGCGATTTAAGTGATGAAGATGTTAATAAAAGATATAAAGCTAACGTACAAATTCAAGGTGGATTAAAAATAGGGTTACTTGCTAGCAATCCAAATTTATACAGCAACCGAAGAATTATAGAGGCTGCAGAACGTATGGGACATGAAGTTGAATTTTTCAATATTCGCCAATGCTATATGAAGCTCGATGCTGAAACTCCCGAAATACATTATCGAGGCGGAAGAATTCTAAACGATTTAGATGCAATTATTCCTAGAATACGTCCTAGTATGACCTATTACGGCTGCTCCCTAGCCCGTCATTTTGAGTCTATAAATATTGCATGTTTAAATAAAGCAGAAGCCATTCGTCAATCTAGAGATAAGCTTTTTTCGCTTCAACTTTTATTAAAAAATGGTGTAAGTATTCCTACAACAGGCTTTGCTAATTCCCCATTAGACACCAACGACCTCATTAAAATGGTTGGCGGTTCTCCCCTTATTATAAAACTTCTTGAAGGAACTCAAGGGAAAGGAGTTGTTTTAGCTGAAACTAAGAAAGCTGCGGAAAGTGTTATCAACGCTTTTAAAAGCTTAAATGCCTATATTCTTGTTCAAGAATTTATAAAAGAAGCCGACGGAAAAGACCTTCGTATTTTTGTAATCGACGGAAAGGTTGTTGCTGCTATGCAAAGAGAAGCCCCTCCGGGAGAATTTAGAGCAAATATGCATTTAGGAGGAACTGCATCTCTTGTAAAATTAACTGCAGCCGAAAAGAAAATTGCTATAAAAGCCACTAAAGCCATGGGACTTGATGTTGCTGGAGTTGATATTATTCGTTCTTCAAAAGGACCTCTTTTATTAGAAGTGAACTCATCTCCTGGTTTGGAAGGAATAGAAACTGCAACAGATATTGATATTGCAGGACTAATGATTAAATCTATTGAGAAAAAATTAAATTGGAAACCTCAGAAATAGCATAATCAACTACCTCGAGGCAAGCCTACGAGGTATTCAAAGGAAAAATATTTTAGAACGTCGGGGAATAAAACCCTCAATGAAGGGTTTACTTTAAAAAAGCTATTTTTTGGTCATAAAAAACTCAAGGCTTATCTCTAAAAAGAGATAAGCTTTTTTATTTCAATACAATTTCCTTCTATACGCTCAAAATAAACACTGGAAAATCTGCCATTCCCTTACGGGGAAATCAAAATTTAAAAAAATAAAAAACATCAATTTAACTAACAATTAATGTAGTTAATCTAAAATTAAGCTTAAAAATAAAAAAAGAAATGGATTAGATTTACTTTTGCCGCATGACAGCGTTAGACACTACACACACTTTAATCAAAGCTTATGAGCTTGATTTTGGATATATAGAAATATATCCAAAGTTTGCTATTGGTGTAATTAACGATAGTATCGACCTCTCTCTTGAAAATTTATCCGATCTAACATCTATAGCCGATATGCATTTTCGAAATAAAGATTTTGCATATATCTCCCTTCGCAAAAATTCTTATGCAATAAATCCTGTCCTTTATAACTACATTAGAGAAATAGACAACCTTACAAAAATGGCTATTGTTTCTGACAAAGAATTATATAAACACAATTTCAAAATTGAAAAATATTTTTACGGAAAAGAAATGAAATTTTTTAAAAGTATTGAAAGTGCTGTAGAATGGGTTATTGATTAAATTTTATTCGATAATCAAAATATCACTACTCCAAAACTTCTACCTAAGTCGATATCTTATTTTCTTCTAATAAATAATTCCCCGCTTACTTAATCCTTATACATATCTGAAGTTACAACGGTAGTTTCCATAAACTTAATAGTTTTCATAATATCGTTATGAAACACTCTATCTTTATCTACAAATGGAACTTCTTTAGTATATGCTTCAAAGTAATTTTCAATAATAGAAGAAGACTTTACAGGGTGCCTAAATGCTAATGCCTGTGAAGCATTTAATAATTCTATCGCTAAAATAGATTTTAAATTCTCCATAATTTTAAAGCATTTGGTAGCCGCATTAGCTCCCATACTTACATGATCTTCTTGTCCATTTGAAGAAACTATTGAATCTACACTAGCTGGCGTTGCTAATTGCTTATTCTGACTCACAATACTTGCTGCGGTATATTGAGGAATCATAAATCCGGAATTCAAACCAGGATCGTTTACCAAAAAGGAAGGCAATCCTCTTTGCCCAGATATTAATTGATAGGTTCTTCTTTCCGATATACTCCCCCATTCTGTCAAAGCAATCCCCAAATAATCTAAAGCCATTGCCAAAGGCTGTCCATGGAAATTTCCTCCGGACAGTATTTCGTCTTGTTCAACAAAAATATTAGGATTGTCGGTTACCGAATTAATTTCAGTTTTAAACACCTTCCGCACATGCGCTAACACATCTTTGGATGCGCCATGCACTTGCGGCATACATCTAAAAGAATACGGATCTTGGACTTGTGTTTTTGGTTGCACCGCTATCTCGCTCCCTTCAATAAACTCAAGAATTCTGGCCGCTGTTTTAATTTGCCCTCTGTGAGGACGCACTAAATGGATTAGTTTATTAAAAGGCTCTGTTAGACCATTAAAAGCATCTAAAGACATTGTCCCGACTAAATCTGCCAAATAAGAAAGCCTATAACCATTTATAATACACCATACTCCATAAGCACTCATAAATTGAGTCCCGTTTAGTAAAGCCAAACCTTCTTTAGACTGTAAAATAATAGGATTCCAGCCTTTCTCTTTAAGTACTTTCTCTGAAGCTACTTTTTTTCCTTTATAATTTACCTCTCCTTTTCCTAATAATGGCAATGCTAGATGAGCTAAAGGAGCTAAATCTCCAGAAGCCCCTAAAGAACCTTGCGTAAAAACAACAGGAAGAATATCTTCATTATAAAAATCTATTAACCTACAAACGGTGTCTAGCTGCACCCCACTATGCCCATAACTCAAAGACTGAATTTTAAGCAACAACATCAACTTAACTATTTGCTCTGGAACCTGTTCTCCTGTTCCACAAGCATGAGACATCACCAAATTTTCTTGTAGTTTACTTAGGTGACTATCGGCTATTTTTACATTACATAAAGACCCAAAACCAGTGTTAATTCCATACACAGGCTTTTTATTAGTCGTAATTTTATGATCTAAGTACTTTCTACAATTTTCAATATTAACTTTAGCTTCATCAGAGAGTTTCAGCTTTAGTTTATTATCTATTACATTAGAGATTGTTTCAATATCTAATACATCGGCACTTATATAGTAAAAATTATCCATTCCTTTTTAAATAGTTAAAAACACCCAAAAATCTGCATTACAAAATACTTATACAAGTAAATACAAATAATTAACCTAATCCTTATTCTTTATGAAGCATTATCAGGTTTTTCTTGATAATCTTTTTTGTTTTTTTTCAATAAATCAAGAAAAGCATCCCCTGTAAAATCTATAATATCGGTAGCTGTTAAAGCCTCTACCCCCGATCTAAGTACTGCCAAATCCCCTGCACGACCGTGAATATAAACTCCTACAAAAGCCGCGTCAAAAAGACTATAGCCTTGTGCTATTAATCCTGCTATAATTCCCGTTAACACATCGCCACTACCTCCAGTTGCCATCCCTGGATTACCTGTAGAATTAAAAAATACTTTGTCATGATATACTGTAGCGGTATAGGCTCCTTTTATCAAAATAACTACATCATTTTCTTTTGAAAACAGTTTTGTTTTCTTCAATTTATCAAAATCATCCTTCCAGCTCCCTATAAGTCTTTCCAATTCTTTTGGATGCGGCGTCAATACAGCTCTTCCTTTTATGTAGGGGAGTAATTTTTTATTTTCTGAAATAATATTTAAAGCATCCGCATCCACTACTAAAGGTTTTTCATTCTGAAGTAAAAATTGATGGAAAGCATCAACTGTTTCTGCATGTTTCCCCATCCCTGGTCCAATTGCAATTACAGACGGATTAATATCAAATTTAATATCCGAAACATACGCTTCATTTTTATCTGTCACAACCATAGCCTCTGGAAATGCAGTTTGAACAGTTTGATAACCGCATTTAGGAATAAAAACAGTTACTAAACCTGCTCCAGCATGCATAGAAGCCTCACTTGACATAAGTACTGCCCCAATTTTTCCGTAGCTTCCTCCTATAATTAATGTATGTCCATAATTTCCTTTATGAGAAAAACGCCCTCTAGGCTTATACACTTGCAATACATCAAATTTACTAACATAATTCTCATTGGCAGGCTCTTTAAATATATACTCAGCATCTTGACCAATATCTAAAACCTCCCAATACTCCGTATAAATCCCAGTTTCTGGAAGCAAAAAAACAAGCTTTGGCAACTGAAATGTAAGCGTGTAATTTGACTTGATAATTGCATCATTTTTTCCTACAGCTTTATCCATATAAAGTCCTGATGGAATATCTACAGAAAGTACAAACGCTTTTGATTTATTAATATGAGTAATAAGTGCAGCCACCCAATTTTCTGCAGGTCGGTTAAGTCCTATTCCAAAAATGGCATCAACTACAACATCATTAATTCCTATAGAAGGTAAATCGTCATTTTTTGTTAAAAGTTGTGGCCAATATTTTAAATTTTTAATTCTGTCAAAATTCAGTAAAAAATCTTGCGACCTGTTATCGCTAAAATTTACAACATACACATTTACATCATAACCTTGTTCAAGCAAAAGGCGCCCAACCACCAAACCATCTCCTCCATTATTTCCTACTCCACAGAAAATGTGAATTTTTACTCCACTGTTTGCTAATTGCCTATTCATCCAATTATAAATAGCTTTTCCTGCTCTTTCCATTAAGGCATCACTAGTTATATTTTGTCTTTCGATTGTTAATTTATCAGCAACACGTATCTGTTCCGTTGAAAAAATCTTCATTATACAATAATTCTTTAGTTAAATTATTAAATTCTTAATAATAAACATTTAGTTTTTTTAATACTATAAAAGTACTACATTTGAACTCTATTACGAGTAAACACATGCAAAGTTTTAATAACATACATACTACTTCTATATTCTCTTCTGAGAATACGTGTATTATTGCAATTATTCGTAACACTACTATTATTACCCCTTTTGGGGTATAACTTTTTTCATATCGTCCATATATTATATTTGTTTGAATCCAAACATAAAAATTTTCAGTTATAGAAATTTTACCAATGCAACAATACAAGCATCAATATAATAAAGTAGCTTATTGCAGCATTCAAAACAAATTTTTAACGTTGAGTTTTCGTACAAATTATAATTATCTCATAAACGCCATAAAATTTAAATCAACCAAACTAATAAATACCATTTTGGGTTGTTTTCAAAAAGGAAGACCCCGAAATACAAAAAAAACTAACAGATGAAAGTATTAAAATTTGGCGGCACTTCGGTCGCTAATGCACAGAATATAGAAAAGGTGAAAAATATAGCTGCAAAAGCTTCTAACACAGAAAAAGCTGTTATTGTAGTTTCCGCTTTTGGTGGAGTAACAGATATGCTTGTAAAAGCTTCTCTACTAGCTGCTGCTCAAGACGAAACATACAAACAAGTTCTTGAAGAAATTGAAGCAAGACATATCAATACAGCGCAAGAGTTAATAGACATCAACAATCAAAGTAAAGTAATAAGCAACATCAAGCGTGAGCTAAATGTACTAGAAACCTTACTTGAAGGCGCTTTTTTAATTGGCGAAATTACTCCTAAGCTTTTGGATAAAATTGTTGGCTATGGAGAATTACTTTCTTCCTTTATAATTAATGAATATTTTATAAAAGAAGGATTAGAAAGCGTTCATAAAGACAGCAAAACACTCATAAAAACTGATGATGATTTTGGTAAAGCAACAGTAGATTTTAAAACTACAAACGAACTTTGCGAAAATTATTTTGGAACAGTTACCTATCAATTAATTGTAGTTCCTGGCTTTGTTGCCTCTTCCTCAAAAGGAGAATCCACAACTTTAGGTCGCGGTGGATCCGACTATACCGCTGCTATTATTGCTGCGGCTGTTCAGGCAGATGCACTAGAAATATGGACAGACGTAAGTGGTATGTATACTGCCAATCCTAAATTGGTTAAACAAGCTTTTGCTATTCCACACATTTCTTATGAAGAAGCTATGGAATTATCGCATTTTGGAGCCAAGGTTTTATATCCACCAACTATCCAACCTGTACTTTCAAAAGGAATTTCAATACACATAAAAAACACATTTGCTCCAGAAGAGGAAGGCACATTAATTACTAAAAACACCAACGGGAAAGCCCGTGCTGTTAGAGGAATTAGTCATGTAGAAAACATCTCTTTAATCTCTCTAGAAGGAACAGGTATGGTTGGAATCCCTGGTATTTCCAAGCGTTTCTTTGAAGTATTATCTGAAGCAAAAGTAAGTGTTGTATTTATTACACAAGCATCATCAGAGCATTCTATTTGCATTGGAGTAGCTTCTACGGATGCTGAAAAAGCTAAAAATGCTCTAGAAAAAGCATTTGAATATGAAATGAGTCTGAAGAAAATCAACCCTGTTGTGGTTGAAAATGATTTAGCAATTGTTGCCTTGGTGGGAGACAACATGAAGAGTCACCAAGGACTTAGCGGACGCATGTTTAGCGCTTTAGGAAAAAACAATGTCAATATTCGTGCTATTGCACAAGGAGCTTCTGAGAGAAACATCTCGGCAGTTATCAATAAAAACGATGTTAAAAAAGCATTAAACACCCTACATGAACAATTTTTTGAAGACAACGTAAAACAACTAAACTTATTTGTTATGGGCGTTGGTAATGTAGGAGAGAAATTTTTAGCTCAGATAGAAAAACAACGTAAGTTTTTAAAGAAACAATTAAAACTCAATATTCGTGTTGTAGCCTTATCTAATTCTAGAAAAATGGTTTTCAATGAAAACGGACTCGACTTGCAGAATTGGAAAGAACAGTTGGAAAATGGAGAACAAACAGGTTTAGATGTTTTTTTCAGTAAAGTAAAAGAACTCAATTTACGCAACAGTATTTTTGTAGACAACACAGCAAACGAAGTGGTTGCAAACACCTATGAAAAGTATTTAAACGATAGTATTTCTGTAGTTACTTGTAATAAAATTGCCGCTTCCTCGCCATATAAGAACTATATTCATTTAAAGGAACTTTCTAGACAATACAACGCCCCTTTCCTATTCGAAACTAATGTTGGTGCGGGACTTCCTATTATCGACACCCTAAAAAATCTAATCGCTTCGGGGGATAAAATCACTAAAATTCAAGCAGTCCTTTCTGGAAGCTTAAACTTTGTATTTAATAACTTTAATGATCAAACTAATTTTGATGAAGTGGTAAAACAAGCGCAAGAAGAAGGATACACAGAACCAGATCCAAAAATCGATTTAAGTGGGGTTGATGTAATGCGAAAAATATTAATCCTTGCTCGAGAAAGTGGTAACGAACTGGATATCGAACAAATCGAAAATGAATCTTTTCTTCCTCAGGAAAGCTTGGAAACAACAAATGTTGAAGACTTCTTAAAATCTTTAGTTAAATATAAAGATCATTTTGATAGTATTTATAAAGCCGCTGCCGATAAAGATTGTCGTTTAAAATATGTAGCACAGTTTGAAAATGGAAAAGCAAAAGTTGGACTACAACACATCCCAATAGACCATCCATTTTATAATTTAGAGGGTAGCGACAATATAGTATTATTTTTTACGGAAAGATATAGCGAGCAACCTCTATTAATTAAAGGAGCTGGTGCTGGTGCAGATGTTACTGCTTCAGGTATTTTTGCAGACATTATAAGGATTGGTAATTTTTAATCGACTAATTAAGGTTTACAAACACCCAAGGCTTAATCAATTCCCTCATGATTATATTTCGAGGCATTAGAAAGAAGCTTTAAAATCTCACTTAGTGAGTTAATTTTTATAAAAATGAATGAGATAAAATTATTCTGCCCAGCAACCATAGCCAATGTTTCTTGTGGTTTTGATGTTTTAGGACTTTGTTTAGACAGTACTGGCGATGAAATGACGATTAGAAAAATGCCAGAAAAGGGCGTTCGAATTTCCAAAATAATAGGTCAAGATTTACCACTTGAAGCCGAAAAAAATGTAGCAGGAGTTGCTGTACTTGCATTGCTTAAAGAAGTAGAAACCACCTTTGGTTTTGAAATCGAAATAAATAAAAAAATAAAACCAGGAAGCGGAATTGGAAGTAGCGCAGCCAGTGCAGCAGGAGCCGTTTTTGGAGTAAACAAACTCCTCGGTGAGCCTTTTTCAAGAGAAAAACTAGTAGAATTTGCAATGATGGGAGAAGAGCTTGCAAGTGGCGCTCCACATGCCGATAATGTAGCTCCTGCCCTACTTGGCGGTTTTACACTGGTAAAAGGATATGAACCTTTTGAAGTTTTAAAATTACATACTCCAAAAGAGATTTTTGCTACCGTTATACATCCGCAGATAGAAGTAAAAACTGCCGATGCACGGTCGGTAATTAAGCAGAATATACCTCTTAAAAAAGCAATTATCCAATGGGGAAATCTGGCAGGTTTAGTAAGCGCTCTTTATACTGAAGATTACGGATTACTTTCTAGATGCCTACACGACGAAATTGTAGAACCTATGCGCAGCCCTTTAATTCCAGGCTTTTATAAGGCAAAACAAGCTGCTAAGGATGCTGGAGCGCTGGGTAGCGGAATTTCAGGTTCTGGGCCTTCTATTTTTGCATTATCTAAAGGAGAAGAAACAGCTAAAAAAGTTGCAAAAGCAATGGCTGAAGTATATAAAGATTTTGGTGTTGATTACGATATACATGTATCTAAAATTAATACCGAAGGAGTTAAAGAATTATGAATTTGAATGATAAATTTCCGAATTTATTTATAATTCTATCCTCCTATTTTGGCAAATAGACCCAAATAAAAAATAACGATTAGCAAAAAATAAAACATGAAATATTATAGCCTTAACGATACACAAGAAAACAAAACCTTTACAAACTTTGAAGACGCTGTAGTAAAAGGGATAGCTCCAGATAGAGGTCTTTATTTTCCTAATGAAATAAAACCGTTAGATAAAAACTTCATTGAAAATATTGAAGATTTTAGTAATGAAGAAATAGCTTTTAAAGTTATTCAACAATTTATAGGTAACGAAATCCCTACAGCTATTTTAAAAGACATTGTAAAAGAAACATTATGTTTCGATTTTCCAACAGTAAAAGTAGAAGAAGATATCTATTCCTTAGAACTCTTCCACGGACCAACTATGGCTTTTAAAGATGTAGGAGCTCGGTTTATGGCACGCTGTTTAGGGTATTTTAATAAAGACAAAAAAGAAGAAACCGTAACTGTTTTAGTAGCTACTTCTGGAGATACTGGTGGCGCTGTGGCAAGCGGATTTTTAGGGGTAAAAGGTGTAGAAGTAGTTATTTTATATCCTAGCGGAAAAGTGAGCGATATTCAAGAAAAACAACTTACCACTCTCGGTCAAAACATCACTGCCTTAGAAGTAGACGGCGTATTTGACGATTGTCAGGAAATGGTAAAAACTGCTTTTTTAGATAGCAATTTAACAGCAGAGAATTTAACTTCTGCAAATTCTATTAATGTGGCACGTTGGCTCCCTCAAATGTTTTACTTTTTCTTTGCGTACAAACAATTAAAATCGCAAAACAAAGAGTTGGTTTTTTCTGTTCCTAGCGGAAATTTTGGAAATATTTGTGCCGGAATGATGGCTTACAAACTAGGCTTACCAGTTAAGCACTTTGTAGCTTCTACAAATATTAACGATACCGTTCCTCAATATATGGCTACGCAAGAATACAGTCCGAAGCCTTCAAAGCAAACCATATCAAACGCAATGGATGTTGGAAATCCAAGTAATTTTATTCGTATTCAAAGACTATTTGATAATAATTTTGAAGCATTAAATCAGCTATTTTCTTCTTTTAGTTATACTGATGAAGACACTAAAAAAACAATGCAAGCTATTTACAAAACTTCTGGTTATGTAGCCGATCCACATGGGGCGGTTGGTTATTTAGGACTTAAAAAATATTTAAATGCTGACACTAACAGTACCGGTGTTTTTCTAGAAACAGCACATCCTGTTAAATTTTTAGATGTAGTTGAAAATACGTTGGATGTTACAATTCCTATTCCAGAACAGATTAAATCGGTTATTGATAAGAATAAAAAAAGTATTACCATAAAAAGCTATGACGATTTAAAAGCCTATTTAAAAAATCGATAAAATTATTTTTTTTAATTCACTTTTGGTTTTGCTGCAGTATAGTTCGTTTAGATATTACTGCAACAAAACCATTTTCTCTCTCATTTTATATTTAATCCCATTTCATTTTCTGTAATCTTACAGCATTCAAGATTGCTAACAATGCTACCCCAACATCGGCAAATACTGCTTCCCACATTGTTGCCAATCCACCAGCTCCTAATATTAATACTATCACTTTTACTCCAAAAGCCAACCCGATATTTTGCCATACAATTTTTCGGGTGGATCTTCCTATATTTATTGCTTTTACTACTTTGGAGGGTTGGTCTGTTTGGATAATAACATCTGCAGTTTCTATAGCAACATCACTCCCTAAACCTCCCATTGCAATTCCCACATCACTTGCGGCTAGTACAGGAGCATCATTTATCCCATCCCCTATAAATGCAATCTTACTACTTTCAGAATTCTTTTGTAAAAGCTCAACTTCATTTAGTTTATCCTCAGGTAACAAACCACCTTTAGCCTGTTCAATATTTAGTTCTGATGCCACTTTTTGAGTAATAGAATCCTTATCACCAGAAAGCATTATAATATTTGTAATACCTACTTTATGTAAGTTGATTATTGTTTCTTTAGCATCTTCTTTCAACTCATCTGCAATTACTACATAACCTGCAAAAACCTCATCTATAGCTACTAAAACAATTGATTCTTTAATACTTTCTGTTTCTTTGGTAACTTGAATATTATTAGTAGTCATCAACGATTTGTTACCTACTAAAACGGTTTTATTATTTACAGTTCCTTTTAATCCTTTTCCGGCAATTTCCGAAACTTTGTTAGCCTTAAAATATTCATTCCCTATTTTATATTCTAAAATTGCTTTGGCTATTGGATGCGTAGACTGCTCTTCCATTGCCATAAGATATTTCATAAATTCTGCTTCTTCATATCCAATAGCCTTAACTTTTTTTATTTTAAAGACACCTTTGGTTACTGTTCCTGTTTTATCCATTACTAAGGTGTTTACTTTAGTTATTGCATCAAGAAAAGAAGCTCCTTTAAATAATATCCCATTATTAGATGCTGCCCCTAATCCGCCAAAATAGCCCAATGGAATCGAAATTACTAAAGCACAAGGGCATGATATTACAAGAAAAATTAAAGCTCGATATAACCAATCTCTAAACACATAATTATCTATAAAAAAATATGGAAGAAACGTTACTCCTATAGCTAAAACCACCACAATAGGTGTATAAACTCTTGCAAATTTTCTAATAAATAATTCGGTTTTTGATTTCCGTGCCGTAGCATTTTGAACCATATCAAGAATCCGAGCAATAGAACTATCTTTAAATTCTTTGGTAGTTTGAATTTCAATTACACCATCCATATTGATACTTCCTGCAAATACTCTCTCTCCTTTCAAAACACTATCTGGTTTACTCTCGCCTGTCAAAGCTGCTGTATTAAAAGAACCTTTTTTGGAAAGTAAAATTCCATCTAATGGCACTTTTTCTCCAACACGAACTTGTACTTTCTCACCGATAGCAACCGTTTCAGGGCTTACAGAAATATAATTATTAGTACGATAAACTAAAGCTTCATTTGGACGAACGTCTAACAATGCTTTTATATTGGTTTTTGCTCTCTTTACTGCAGCGCCTTGGAATAATTCGCCTATACTATAAAACAACATTACGGCAACTCCTTCTGGATATTCACCAATGGCGAAAGCGCCAATAGTAGCAATGGACATCAAAAAGAATTCTGTAAAAACATCTCCTCTTCGGATACTTCTCCAACCCTCTTTTAAAACAGGATATCCAACTGGTAAGTAAGCTATGGTATACCAAACAATCTGAGTCCATTTTTCAAAAAAATCAACATCAAAATAGTTTAATGCAATGCCAATAATGAGCATTGTAAAACTTATTACTGCTGGAATATAAGTCTTAAATCCACTTGAGGAACCATCATGATTATGACCATTTTCAGAATTAGATTTAATATCTTTTAAATTGACTTTCTTTTTTTTCATAGTTTCTTTAATTTACTACCTCGTGGTAAACTCACGCGGTCTTTATAGAATAATAATTTAATCCATTTTGACTTAAAACGTTAGGAAATAAAACCCTCAATGAGGGATTTAATCCATTTCGGCGTAAAACATCTAGGAATTAAACCTTCAATGAGGGATTAAATATTTTGTAAAACTATGGGAAAATAAGATGCAATGGAAGTGCATTTATTGTTAGCTACACTTATCGCAAATACCTTTTACAACAAGGTTTACATCTTCTGAAACAAAACCTTTAGGGACTTTTATTTGTGGTATTTTATGTTGCGTTAAACAAATAGTTTCATTACAATTATTACAATGAAAATGTAAATGTAAATCGGTTCCTATTTCACAATTACAGCCTTCTTCGCAAAGTGCATACTTTGTAATTCCTGTACCATCATCTATTTGGTGTACAACGTCTTTTTCTTCAAATGTTTTTAAGGTTCTATATAAAGTTGTTCTATCTGCCTTATCAAAAGCATTTTGAATATCGCTTAATGTTACTGCAACTTCCTTTGAAGCTAAAAACTTATAAATTAGTAAACGCATTGCAGTAATACGGATATCTTTTGACTCTAAAAATTGTTCTATTGTTGCCATATCTCGGATTCATAGATTAACACTACTTCACTACAATCTAACCACTTCTCCCGTTTTAACAGATTCATCACAAGCCAAAGCTACTTTTAAACTATTAACTGCATCTTCCAAATGACTTGCCAAATCATTGTTATTTTTAATAGCATCTATAAAAAAACGCTGCTCTCTATTACATAACTCTTGATGATCTGGTTCGTCTTGTAGATTGATAAACTCATCTGGCTTTGTAAATTCATTTTCAGCATCAATATCCGCATAATGCACTTTCAAACTTTCGGTTTTTGTATGACTATCAATATGGTCGGAAGCTCCCTCTGCGCTTGCTTTATTTGCTACGATGGAAACACTCCCTTTGGGTCCAAAAATATCTTTTATAAAAAAAGCGGTATCGCTAACCATAGGTCCCCAACCAGCTTCATACCAGCCCACAGAACCATCATCAAAACGAATCTGTAATTGTCCGTAGTTATAGTTATTTGTAGGAATATCATCCGTTAATCTAACCCCAATAGCACTTACTTGCACAGGTTTGGCGTTTGTCATTTGGCACATTACATCAATATAATGTACGGCACAATCTACAATAGGGCTCAGACTTTTCATCAGATTTCTATGTACATTCCACATATAACCATGACTCTGCTGATTCAAATTCATCCGCATAACCAAAGGTTTCCCCATATTCTGTGCTAGTTCTATAAATTTCTGCCAAGAAGGATGGTGTCTCAAAATATAACCTACTACTACTTTTTTATTTACTTTATTAGCTACGGCCACTACCCTTTCGGCTCCTTCGGCAGTACTGGCAATTGGCTTTTCTAAAAATACATGACACCCATTTTCTAAGGCCGCAATACTATATGCTTCATGTGTATCTGGATAAGTGGAAATACAAACCGCATCGGGTTTTGTTGCTTCTAATGCTTCATAATAATCGGTAAATAATTTATATTTATTTTCTAATTCAGCATTTAGAACCTCTTTACTTTTTCCTGTTGAAACTAAGCCACAAATTTCTACTTCACTCTCCATTTGATGATAGGCTTTAGCATGAGAAGCTCCCATGTTTCCACAGCCTACTACTAATATTTTTATTTTTTTGTTTTCCATGTTTCGATTTTAAAAAAGTTACGCTGTTATACAGTTATAGTCTTACGTTGAAATCTTTCAACTTTACAAACTTTCCAACTTTTAACTTATTAGCGCAAGTTTGTTTTATTCCTGAGATTATTTTAAATAATTTTGCAGCGCCAAATAGTAGGTACAATAATTTTTAAATATACAAAAATGAAGAATACAGCATTAACTGATATCCATATTGAATTAGGGGCAAAAATGGTTCCTTTTGCTGGCTATAACATGCCAGTACAATACGAAGGGGTGAATATTGAGCATGAAACGGTTAGAGAACATTTAGGTGTTTTTGACGTTAGCCACATGGGAGAATTCTTGATTAGTGGTCCGAATGCTTTAGCGCTAATTCAAAAAGTGAGTAGTAATGATGCTTCCAAATTAACTATTGGAAAAGCACAGTATTCTTGTTTACCGAATGAAAATGGCGGAATTGTAGACGATTTGATTATCTACCAAATGAAAGAGGAGCAATACCTTTTAGTGGTTAATGCTTCTAATATTGAAAAAGATTGGAACTGGATTTCTAAATATAATGATACTATTGGAGCAGAAATGCGCAATATTTCTGACGATTATTCGCTTTTAGCTATCCAAGGTCCTAAAGCTGTAGAAGCCATGCAGACGATAACCCCTATTGATCTTTCCGCTATTAAATTTTACAATTTTGAAGTGGGGGAATTTGCAGGGATTGAGCATGTTATTATTTCTGCTACTGGATATACTGGAAGTGGTGGATTTGAAATTTATTGTAAAAATACTGATGTTGAGCAGGTTTGGAATAAGGTTTTAGAAGCAGGAAAAAACCACGGTATTAAACCTATTGGACTTGCTGCTAGAGATACTCTTAGATTGGAAATGGGGTATTGTCTTTACGGAAATGATATTGACGACACTACTTCTCCGCTTGAAGCAGGTTTAGGGTGGATAACAAAGTTCTCTAAAGATTTTGTAAACTCTGAGGCTTTAAAACGACAAAAAGAAACTGGGGTAACCAAAAAATTAGTTGGTTTTGAAATGATTGAACGTGGAATTCCAAGACACGATTATGAGATTTTAAATACCAATGAGGAAGTTATCGGAAAAGTTACTAGCGGAACTATGGCTCCTTCTTTAAACAAAGGAATTGGTATGGGATATGTAACTACAGAAAATGCTGAAGTTGGAACTACAATTTACTTACAAATAAGAAAGAAAAAAGTAGAAGCTAAAGTAGTAAAGCTTCCGTTTTATAAAAAATAAATTAGTGCTCAAGACATTGCTGGAAAGAACAAAAAATCTAAACGCAAGTGCCTGAGCACATAAAGCTCGATTATAGAGTAAATTTATTTAAGAAAGAGCGTATACAAACACTCTTAAATACAAAAAGGTAACGCTTATTGAAAAGGATATTAATTTTAGGAGCAAGCGGATTTATTGGAGGGACACTTTACAAAGAACTCTGTCCTTACTTTGATACCTATGGCACCTACCACACAGGAAAAATCTATTCTAATAACAAGCATTTTTTTCATTTTGATATGGAAAACGATGATTTGTTTGAGATTTTAACCCAAGTGCGACCAACAATTATTATCTCGGCGCTACGTGGAAATTTTGAAGCTCAAATAGATACACATCTCGATTTGGTAGATTATTGTCGTGCTAGCAACAGTAAGCTTATATTTTTATCTTCTGCCAATGTTTTTGATGCTTTTAGTAATTTCCCTTCTTATGAGTACGACAAGACTTTGTCTATGAGTACCTATGGGAAGTTTAAAATAAAAATAGAAACTGCGTTGATGCAACTTCCAGAGAAAAATTATGTAATTGCAAGATTACCAATGGTCTTTGGAAGTAGCTCCCCGCGGATGAAAGAACTCAGGTATTTTATTGATAAAAACGATGCCTACGAAGTTTTTCCAGATTTGGTAATGAATGTTACCAATGCAGATAAACTCTCCCAACAAATCCACTATATTGTTAATAGAAACCGAAAAGGAATTTACCATTTGGGAAGCTCAGACCTAATTCATCATGATGAGTTTATTAAAGAAATTCTCGATACTTTAGGATATGAAAAACCATTACTTAAAAATGTATATACCTCAAATTTTGATAGGTTTTTGGCGGTGCTTCCTAAAGACAACAAACTTCCAAAGCATTTAATTTTCGGTCATTTTGATATTATAAATGAGTTGAAGGCTAAGAATTAGTATTCTTATTTATTTTTCTATCGCTTTTTTAGAAGCTTTTACCGTGCGGATGCTTTCAATAAAAACAGCACTTAATATTAAAGCACCTCCAATAATAGTGTGCCATGCAGGGAATTCTCCTAAAAACAACATTCCCATTAAAATTCCGTAAATGGGCTGTACACTGCTCATAATACTTGCTGTGGTAGCGCTAAAGTATTTAAAACTCATTAGCAATAACGTATGTCCAATTGTAGTTGTTACCAAAGCTAAAAATGCTATAGGAAGTATTTGAGATTTTACCTGAAGAAAATTAGCATTAAACAATAGTGGACTCATTAAAACAACTATTACACAAAGCTGATATAACATCAAAACAGAGCCGTTATAAGTGGCCACTTTTGGTTTCATGAGGATATTGCGGAGCGCATAAAAAAATGCAGAGGTTACTCCAAATAAAACCGCTATAAAATGTTGATTTTTAAAGCTTACTTCTGGCACTAAAAAGTAAACCCCTGTAAGCACTAAAACTGCTAATGCTAAATGCGATTTTTGAAAACGACTTTTTAAAATAATCGGTTCTAGAAAAGAAGTAATTACAGGGTAGGTATAAATAGAGAGCATTCCAATTGCTACACTAGAAAGTTGTAAAGCATAAAAATAGGTTACCCAATGGATCCCAAAAAAAACGCCACAGAGTAATACAATTTTTAAATCTTGTTTAGCATTTATTTTTAAATTAAACTTTTTGTACCTACAAAAAAGGTAGATAAAACCAACAGCCAAAATTGCTCTAAATAAAATAATCTGTTCTGCTGGCAGGGCTATATAACGTCCTAAAACTCCAGAAGTACTAATTAAAAGTACCGCTAAATTTAGTTCTAGAATATGTTTAAAATGATTTTTTTCTTCCAAAACTAACGAACTAATTCTTTAGCTTTCTCTTTAATAATCTCCCCTACTGGTCGGTTTTGAATATTACTTTCTAGCCATGAGATAATATCTAAATATAAAAAGGCACGTTTTTCATACGGGTGATTTTCATATTTCTTTAAAGTTGCATGCAGTTTTTTAAATTCATCTTTTAACTGACTAGGAAAGATTTCTCCTAAATTTCTAAGAAACTTAATCATTTCCTTTTGCACCTCATGGAGATCATTCATTTTTAATAAAAATTTATAGGTGCTTTTTAATTGAACTTCCAAATGGTAATCCATACCAGCTTCATAATGCGCAACCAAACTCAATACACGAGCAAAGCACATTAAATCTTCACGCATGGTAAGGTTTTTATTATCTATTATTTTTTTCAGATAAGAGATACACTTTTTATTATTGCCAACCCCAAAATACAAACACGCAATTTTATAGTAGAGAACCATAATATGGTGTTCGTCTAATTTATCGCTGTGTAATTTTATTCCATCTATAATTTCCTTTTCTAAATGCAATCCTTCTTCAAAAGTACCTTCTAGAAAATGAAGATTAATTTTGCTACTATATTTATAATGAAAAATTAAAACCTCTAAATTATCATTCTTCGGAAACTTATCATCCGTAACGATATGTTCTAATTTCTGTAATGCTTCCCTAAATCCACGACGATTTTTTACATAAAACATCGATTCTAACAAGTAATTATTTCCTTTTAAAAAGAATACAGGATTTAAATAAATCATTTGTTCGTTTTCATAGAAAAGTTCTACCCAACGCAACGAATATTTATAACACGATAAAAAGTCCTGAATTAAAAAACTATACCATAGTTGCGCTTTATACAACCATAATTTTTCTCTAAAATCTAATTCTGAAACTTTAAAAGTAGGTAAGTGAGATTTGTAGTATTCTGTAACCCATTTATATTCTTCATCACTTTTTACATACCCAAACTTCAACATAATTCCATATAATTGAAGCGATAGATTAGAAAGTTTACTTGTCAATACATTTTGCATACTCAATTCCTTTGCTTGAATTGCTAATTCGTCGGCACGCCCACTTATACTTCTAGTAATGTATTGTGTTTCTATAACTTTTTCTAGTTCTACAATTTCATAGGCAACTACTTTTTCTTGATTTTCAATAGCCAAAGACTTGGCCTTATCCAAAATTTTTAAGCTTTGTTTATACAATCCTTTATGGTACAAAATAGTTGCAAAGTCAAGTTGCTCCCTAATTTGAAGTCGTATATTTTGATTTACGGGATTTAAACGTAAGCTTACCAGAATTTGCTTATAAAGATGTGCCTTTAAATTGGAGAGTTGTTGTTTTTTAACAATTCCACTTTTTAAAATTTCAGCCTCTTTATAATCATGCATCTTATCCAAAAGATTGAATAAAGCTAAAAATTTTGCATCTGCATTTACCCCTAACCTATTCACATAAAGCTTAAATTGTCTCTTTTCAGATTTAGAAAGAGATTTAACCAGTATAAATAATGTGTCTTTTTGCTGACTTGTCATTGTAAAAATAAAAATTCAATTAACTGAATATCAATTATTTAACTATATAAAAGAACACTTAAGCATTGTAAAGAAATGGTTAAGTGAACTTAAAATTACGTTCACAAAATATAAATTCGTATAACAAATTTCAAATTACATTAAAAAATCAAGATGAGTAAAGAAAAAGTTCAAATCTTTGACACGACATTAAGAGACGGAGAACAAGTACCTGGATGCAAGCTTAACACAGAACAAAAGCTTGTCATTGCAAAGCGTCTTGACGATCTGGGAGTTGATGTTATTGAAGCTGGTTTCCCTATTTCTAGTCCGGGAGACTTTACATCTGTAGCTGAAATCTCTAAAATTGTAAAAAATGCAACGGTTTGTGGTCTTACACGTTCCGTTAAAAAAGATATCGAAGTAGCAGCAGAAGCAATAAAGCATGCTGTAAGACCTAGAATACACACTGGAATTGGAACATCAGATTCTCATATAAAATATAAATTCAAATCTACTCGTGAAGAGATTATTGAACGTGCTGTTGCTGCTGTAAAATATGCTAAGACGTTTGTAGAAGATGTTGAGTTTTATGCTGAAGATGCTGGTCGTACCGACAATGAATATTTAGCTCGTGTTTGTGAGGCAGTTGTAAAAGCAGGAGCTACCGTATTAAATATTCCAGATACTACAGGATATTGCTTACCTGAAGAATATGGGGCTAAAATGCGGTATTTAAAAGAAAACGTTACGGGTATTCACAAAGCAATTCTTTCTTGCCACTGTCATAACGACCTTGGTTTAGCTACCGCAAACTCTATTGCTGGAGTTATTGGAGGAGCACGACAAATAGAATGCACTATCAACGGAATTGGAGAACGTGCTGGAAATACGTCTTTAGAAGAAGTCGTCATGGTTTTACGCCAACACCCGAATTTAAATTTAGACACCAACATCAATTCACAACTCCTTTACAGCACCAGTAAAATGGTTTCTGAAAGTATGGGAATGCCTGTACAACCAAATAAAGCCATTGTAGGAGCTAATGCTTTTGCGCACAGCTCTGGAATTCATCAAGATGGGGTTATTAAAAACAGAGAGACCTACGAAATTATAGATCCTGCAGACGTAGGCGTTACCGAATCTGCAATTGTTTTAACCGCCCGTAGTGGTCGTGCTGCTTTAGCATATAGAGCTAAAAAAGTAGGTTATGAGTTAACAAAGCTTCAGTTAGACGAAGTTTATCAAGAATTTTTAACCTTTGCAGATAGAAAGAAAGAAGTTTTAGATGAAGATATTCATCAAATTATTGAAATCAGTAAAATAGATATTAAAGCAATTGCTTAATTATAATGAGTAAAACATTATTTGATAAAGTTTGGGATAGCCATGTGGTTCATACAGTAGAAAATGGACCTCAGGTATTATATATTGATAAACATTTAATCCATGAAGTTACGAGTCCGCAAGCTTTTAATGAGCTTGAAGAACGTAATATTCCCCTATTCCGTAAAAACCAAATTGTAGCTACAGCAGACCATAATGTACCTACAAAAGATCAACATTTACCTATTCAAGACCTCTTGTCTAAAAAACAGGTAGAAATGCTGACAGAAAACTGTAAAAAACACGATGTAACCCTTTACGGCTTAGGGCACCCATACCAAGGAATTGTTCATGTTATGGCTCCAGAACTAGGAATTACACAACCTGGAATGACTATGGTTTGTGGAGACAGCCATACCTCTACTCACGGAGCTTTTGGTACTATTGCTTTTGGAATTGGAACAAGCCAAGTAGCGCAAGTTTTTGCGAGCCAGTGTTTATTACTTTCGAAACCAAAAAGTATGCGTATTACCGTAAACGGAAAGGTTAAAAAAGGTGTTTTACCAAAAGATGTTATTCTATATATTATTGCTAAACTAGGTACCAATTCTGGTACTGGATATTTTGTAGAATATGCAGGTGATGTTTTTGAAGCCATGACTATGGAAGGCCGCATGACGGTTTGTAATATGAGTATTGAAATGGGAGCTCGTGGCGGAATGATTGCTCCAGACGAAACTACTTTTGAGTATGTAAAAGATCGTGAATTTGCTCCTAAAGGAGAGGAATTTGATAAAAAAGTAGCTTATTGGAAAACGCTTCCTACAGATGCAGATGCTAGCTTTGATAAAGAATATTCTTTTGATGCTGAAGACATCGAACCTATGGTTACTTACGGAACCAACCCTGGAATGGGGATAAAAATAACAGAAGCCATTCCGAGTAAAGACGATGTTTCTTTTGAGAAATCCTTAGATTATATGGGCTTTAAAAAGGGAGAAAAGCTCTTAGGAAAAGAAATCAATTATGTTTTTATAGGAAGTTGCACCAACTCAAGAATTGAAGATTTTAGAATTGCTGCGGAATACATTAAAGGAAAACAAAAGGCAACCAATGTAAATGCCTTAATTGTTCCAGGATCTCAACAAGTAGCCAAACAAATAAAAGAAGAAGGAATTCAAGATATTTTTGAAGCTGCAGGCTTTGAAATGCGCCAAAGTGGATGCTCGGCTTGTTTAGGAATGAATGAAGATAAAATTCCTGCGGGCGAATATTGCGTATCTACTTCCAATAGAAATTTTGAAGGTAGACAAGGGCAAGGTGCACGTACTATTTTAGCTAGTCCGTTAGTAGCTGCTGCCACTGCAATAGCAGGAAAAATAATAGATGTAACCGAAGAAGTTGAAGAATTAGAACTAGTTTAGAAAAGTACAGAGTTTAGATTTGCTAACTTATAGAGTAAACAGCTTCGAGGTGGAGCATTAGAAAAAATCTTGAAAACATTTCGATGCAAACCCAAGCTCTTCAATAAACTCAAAACAGGTTTTAGAGCATTAAAATCTCACTTAGTGAGTTTAATTTAAGATTATGGAAAAATTTGTAACATTACAATCAACGGCAATTCCATTGCCAATTGAAAATATAGATACCGACCAAATAATCCCTGCCCGATTTTTAAAAGCAACAAGCAAGGTTGGTTTTGGCGAAAATTTATTTAGGGACTGGCGTTACAACAAAGACGGTTCTGAAAATGAAGAATTTGTACTGAATAATAAAACATACGAAGGAAAAATACTTGTTGCTGGCGATAATTTTGGGTGCGGTAGTAGTCGTGAACACGCTGCATGGTCATTAACAGATTTCGGTTTCAAAGTAATTGTTTCTAGTTATTTTGCTGATATTTTTAAAGGCAATGCACTAAATAATGGCTTGCTTCCCATTCAAGTAAGTCCAGAAACGCTTAAAGCTATGCTTACTGCAATTCAAGATAACCCAACTACAGAAATTGTAGTAAACCTTGAAGAACAAACTATTACAGTTGCAGGAACGGCTATAAAAGAGAGCTTTGAAATTGATGCTTATAAAAAAATGTGCATGATGAATGGTTATGACGATATCGATTTTTTAGTCAGTAATAAAGATAAAATTGAAGCTTACGAAGCTTCTAGAACATTTTAATACACAAGAATATGAATTTAGATATAGCTGTATTATCGGGAGATGGAATTGGTCCAGAAGTTACCAAACAAGCCATTAAAACATTAAAAGCCGTTGGCGAGGTATACAATCATACGTTTACTTTTAAGGAAGCTCCAGTAGGCGCTATCGCTATTGATCAAACTGGAGATCCTTTACCAGAAAAAACATTACAATTGTGTTTAGATTCTGATGCCGTTTTATTTGGTGCTATTGGACATCCAAAATACGACAACGATCCAAGTGCAAAAGTACGTCCTGAGCAAGGTTTATTAAAACTAAGAAAGTCTTTAGGATTGTTTACCAATATCCGCCCTATTAAAGCTTTTCCTACACTTATTGAAAAGTCTCCTTTAAAAGAAGAGCGTATTTTAGGAACCGATCTTACCATTTATAGAGAACTAACCGGAGGAATCTATTTTGGAGAGAAAAAGTTAAATAAAGAAGGAAGTGTAGCTTCAGATTTATGTGAATATTCTGATTATGAAATAGAACGCATTGCTCATTTAGCTTTTAAAGCAGCCCGTACTCGTAGAAAAAAATTAACCTTGGTTGATAAAGCTAATGTATTAGAAACTTCTCGTTTGTGGCGTAAAGTAGTTACCAATATTGGTAAAAGTTATGCAGATGTAGAATTAGACTTCCTTTTTGTTGATAATGCAGCGATGCAAATGATATTAAATCCGAGTCAGTTTGACGTTATTTTAACTGAAAACATGTTTGGAGACATCATTTCTGATGAAGGAAGTGTTATTGGAGGTTCTATAGGATTATTAGCGTCGGCATCTGTAGGAGACGAAAATGCGATGTTTGAGCCTATTCACGGTTCTTTTCCACAAGCTACAGGAAAAAATATTGCTAATCCAATTGCTTCCATCCTATCTGCTGCAATGCTTTTAGAACATTTTAAATTATTTGAAGAAGCAAAAGCCATAAACAAAGCTGTTGAAAAAGCTTTAGAAATGAATGTTGTTACTCCAGATATCGATGCAGATAGTAAGAAAACAACTTCTGAAGTAGGGAATTTTATAGCAGATTACATAGCGAATGCTGAAGAAATAATTAATTACAATCAGGAAAATATAGATTACGGAAAGTCTACTATTATATAAAATAGTACTTTTTTAACAATTTATAAAAGAGGCTGTCTAAAAAGTATCCAAACACTAAGTGCTATCCTGAGTTTATCGAAGTTAACTACTGATTGTCAGTTGTTTAAGACTCAGGCAAGCTCAGTTTGACAACTACAAATTACTTTTTAGACAGTCTCTTTTTTTAGTAAGCCGTCAGAGTATATTTTATTTCAACAATAAAGTAACTTCATGAACTAACATATAAAAAAGTACTGGACAAATAAGCAAATAGCATTCTGTAAAATACAAATCAGATTTCCTTAAACACATCAAAATTCAACACCCATAACTAAACCTCTCTATCATAATTTGTTATGTACACAGTAGTAGGTTGTATATTTTCTGGTGCTATTTCTTGAATCTCTCCATTCTTAGCAATAATCAATGGACTTTTTTTATAACGCTTAAATTCCACTAATTTTTGATAAGCTTTTTCAAGTCCTGCAATTATTTTTTTTCGATCTTCCTTTAATTCACTTTTTTTATCCATTGTATCTGTCTTTTAACTTTTCCCAAATTTTAATATTTCCTACTTCAACATCATCTTTACCTCCTTCTGCTATAATTTGATATGGTTCTCCAGAATTATCAATAAATATCCAATCATCGACCAAGCCTTTAAAGATAGTAAAAAAGTTATTTAATCCATTTTCATACCTTCTACGAATTATATATTCTGGAATATTATGTCCTCCTTCTTTCACTCTCGTTTCAACCCGCTTTATGGCAAGGGCTTGAGAACTGAGCCAAAAAAAATAAAGTGATACAAAAAATCCATTTTTCTGAGCTTCAACAACTAAGCTCCTATAACTTTTTGTAGCTAAAGTTGTTTCAAATGCAAAATCCTGTTCTGAGTTAATTAGGGTTTTAATTCTATATAGCATTAATCTTCCTGCCTGAATTCCTTCCTTTTCAGGTTTAAAAGGAGACAATCCTTTAGCAATTTCATCAGCATTAATAAATTCATCACATTCTAAAATTTCAGGCAAAATAGTATATGAAGCAGTTGTTTTTCCTGCTCCTTACACCCTGCTATAATGTATAGTTTTTTCAACTTTTTCGTGATTCCTTATAACGATTTACAAAAAATAGTATGAATTATCTAACATTGATTATTCAAAAGACAATCAGCTAAATATTTTCAATTTAAACCTTTTAAACGATATTTTTCAGGAAATAGTGTAGTTTTATTTACGGTTATAAATTAGCTTAAAAACACGTCAGTCGCTTCTTCATTTTACATCTATTTTCATGTATATACCCATAATCAGACTTCCATTTAGACACCATAAGAAACACCAATACTTTATGTAGCCTTTTTTACATACACCCATGCTTTCGTACCAGATTCAAAGGTTTCGAAAACTCTTTCATAATCATCAACTTCATACAAATCTGTTTGCGCTAACTCTTCATCTGTAATTTCAAAAATCACCCCTTCTACTTTATCTTCAGAAGAAAAACTTTTAATTAAAATAGGATGAAATTCCTTATTACTTTTTGCTAAAACTATTGGATCTGTAATTCGTAATTGTTCAATTTTATGATTAAAAAGTACATCATTATTCCCCTTTAATAAGCGACCATAAGTTTCTAGCTGCACTTTTTCTAATTGCAACGTACCATATGAAAATAACTTATGCATTTTAACTTGTTGGTAAAGGCGCGCCTACTGCAATATCACAACGGTGACCAGGTTGTCCATGCTCTGGGTTTAACATGCTATTGGAATTAAGTATAGAACTGTTACCCGACGGTGATGTAAGTGGAGCTCCCACAGCAATATCACAACGATGTCCAGGTTGCCCGTGTGCTGGATTTAATCCATTACCCGAATTGGACTGTACATTGTTGTTTTGAAAAGATTCTACTGGCGTTTCCTCTGCAGCAGCTTTACTATCATATCCATCCAATGTTTCTGTTGTAGACCATGTGCTACTCTTTGCTGAAAGGTAATAACCACCTATTCCTACAAAAACAATAGCTAAAAGTATAATTCCTATTTTCTTCATGAAAGCTTGTTTTAGATAATAAAAATAAGAAAATCATTTTAAATGGGAGGCGGGAGACAGGAGATTGAAAGATTTTATGACACTAGACACTATTCTATAAACATAGTAACTTTTTAACTTTTCTACTCGTCTACTCGACAAGTAATTCATTAAATTAGGAGTTTAATAACCAACCTCATAACAATATAACTTAAGAAAAGTTATTTTATATTATTTAAATGATGAAAAAAACACTAGTATTATTAGTTACAATTATCTCTATTGTTTGTCAAGCACAAAAGTCTGAAAAATATAATCTAGGATTTGAAAACCAGAGCTATGAAAAATTTCTTTCTGATGGATGGTTAAAATGGGGAAGCTATGAACTAAAAATAGATTCTATTGCTCATTCGGGTGAAAAATCTGGGAAAATTACATCTCCAGAATTAGGAGGTTCTTTTGGAAGTATTGCCTATAAAATTCCAGCATATTATTCAGGTGAGAAAATTCAGCTTGAGGGCTATATGAAAATCAAAAATGTTGAAAATGGATTTGCAGGTTTGTTATTAAGAATTGATGGTAACGGAAGTTCATTAGCTTTTGATAATATGCAAGACCAAAACATAAATGGCACTAAAGATTGGCAGAAATATACTATCACTCTGGATTTTCCTGAAGGAGCAGAAAATATATTTATAGCAGGAATACTTACAGGAAAAGGAGAAGCTTGGTTTGATGACTTTGCTCTTTTAATTGATGGTAAAAATATTCAAACGTTAAAAGAAGAAGAAAAAAAATTATCAAAAGTACAACTTGATAAAGAATTTGATAATGGTTCATTAATTGAATTTCCTAGCCTAACAACCAAAGACATTACAAATCTTGAATTATTAGGTAGAGTTTGGGGCTTTCTTAAATATCATCATCCTGAAATTGCAAAGGGCAACTATAATTGGGATTATGAACTTTTTAGATTTTTACCAAAATATATTGAAACACAAAATGATAATGAAAGAGATAAGTTAATAATTAATTGGATTGACTCTTTAGGAACGATTAATAAATGTAATAATTGTGAACCAATAGATGAAAATGCTTTTCTGAAACCTAGTTTAAACTGGATTGATAATCAAAATGAAGCTTTAAAAAACAAATTATTATTTGTCTATAACAATCGTTCACAAGGCAAACATTATTACATTAAAATGATAGCAAATGTTGGTAATCCTGAGTTTAAAAATGAAAATCCATATTTGAGAATGACCTACCCTGATGATGGTTTTAGATTGTTATCGCTATATAGATATTGGAATATGATTAACTACTTTTTCCCATATAAACATCTAATTGACGAAGACTGGAATAAAAAAATAAGAGAATACATTCCACAATTTATTAATGTAAAAGACGAATTAGAATATGAATTGGCTGCCATTCAAATTATTGGAGATATCCAAGATACACATGCCAATATTTGGGGTGGTAATGATAAAATTGAGGAATGGAAAGGTTTAAATTATCCCCCAATACACTTGCGCTTTATAGAAAATCAATTGGTTGTAACCGATTATTATAATGAAGAATTAAAAGACGAAATTGGGTTAAAAATAGGAGATATAATATCCAAGATAAACGGTACAACAGTTAAAGAAATAGTAAAAGAGAAATCTAAATATTATCCTGCTTCAAACCAACCTACCATGTTAAGAGATATTTCAGCAGACCTCTTACGCTCAAACTCCAATGAGATTGAAGTTGAGTTTATATCAGATAATTCCAAAGCTCAATCAAAATCCCTTAAACTATATCCAAAAGATAGTCTTAATATTTACCGTTGGTACAAAAAAAGTGAAGATAAATCATACAAATTATTAGAAAAAAATATAGGATATGTTACACTTCAAACTATAAAGGACACTGATATTTCCAAAATAAAAAATGATTTTAAAAACACAAAAGGAATAATAATAGACATTCGAAATTATCCCTCTACTTTCGTTCCATTTAATCTAGGTTCTTATTTTGTTTCTTCATCCACGCCATTTGTGAAATTTACGAATGGAAGCATTAACAATCCGGGAGAATTTACCTTCACAAATAATATAGAGATACCAAATCAAGGAGAAGCATACAAAGGGAAGTTAATTGTATTAGTTAATGAACTATCCCAAAGTCAAGCAGAATATACCGCAATGGCTTTTAGAGCAGGAAATAATACCACAATAATTGGAAGCACCACAGCAGGAGCAGATGGAAATGTATCAACTATTATGCTACCTGGAGGACTCAGAACAATGATTTCAGGAATTGGGGTTTATTACCCAAATGAAGAAGAAACGCAACGTGCTGGGATTGTACCTGACATTGAAGTTAAACCAACAATTGAGGGTATTAGAAAAGGAAAAGACGAATTAATTGAAAAAGCAATTGAAATTATTTTAAGTGAGAGGTTATAGTTGGAAGACGGAAGACGGGAGATTGAAAGATTGAAAGATTGAAAGATTGGAAGATTTTTATGATACTAGACACTATACCTTTAAACATAGTAACTTTTTAACTTTCTACTTTCTTACTTACAACTTTAAACTCCACAACAGCTATAACGAACAATCGTTGCATGTACCTGTAAGTACACAATTTGCATTTTGAACTTCATACCCTTCTGGAATAGAATATTGAACAGGGATTTTTAAACATTCTATGGTGTCGCAAGACAAACATCTAAAGTGAAAATGATATTTAGTCTTTTCCGATGGTTCACATTTTTTACAAATAGCAAAATATTGCTTTCCATCTTCCGCAACAATTCTATGTACTAAATCGTCCTCACAAAATCTATTCAGTACCCTGTATATCGTAGCTCTATTAATTTTAATATCAAGCTGTCTTTCTATAGCATCCTGACTCAACGCTTTTTTTGAGCTTGAAAGTAAGCTTAATACTGCTTCTTTTGTAGGTGTATTTCTTCTATTCATTTTATTGCGATTATGTTGCAATAATACGAAAAAATAGTATATTTGTCAAATATACTATTGCGACTATATCGCAATTAAATATTATAATAACTAAAAGAGTAAGACTTAGTGTAGAAATTCTATGCTAGAATCGCTACTCTTTTCAAATAAAAAATCAATAAAATGGATACAAATCAATTTGAAGTAATTATAATAGGCGGCAGTTACGCAGGACTTTCTACAGCTATGACCTTAGGCCGTTCTCTAAGAAAAACTCTGATTATAGATGCCGGAGAACCTTGTAACAAACAGACTCCACATTCTCATAACTTCCTAACTCAAGATGGAAAAACTCCACGAGAGATAACTGAAGTATCAAAAAAACAAGTTTTAAAATATGATACCATAACATTTTATGACGGTACCGCTTTAAAAGGAAGAAAAGTTTCAGAAGGATTTGAAATCACTACTAATAATGGAGCTGTTTTTAAAGGAAAAAAAGTAGTGTTTGCAACAGGAATTAAAGATCTATTGCCAGCTATAAAAGGAATTGAGCAATGTTGGGGAATTTCTGTTGTGCATTGTCCATATTGCCATGGATATGAGATTAGAGACAAAAAAACAGCCATCATTGCCAATGGCAATAAAGCTTTTCATTTAGCGTCCTTAGTAAACAATCTAACTAAAGAAATTACCATCTTAACTTCTGAAAAAAAGAACTTTGATGAGAGTCAGCTTCAAAAACTTAAACAACATAATATTAAAATTATTGAAAAGGAAATTTCAGAAATAATACATAAAAAAGGAATCCTAGAACAGATTATTTTTACAGACGGTTCCAAAGAAATTTTTGAATGTGCTTATACGGCAACAACATTCAAACAGAGTACTTCTATTCCTACAGAATTAGGCTGCAAACTTACCGAAAATGGATATATTGAAGTTGATATCATGCAAAAAACAACCGTAAATGGAGTTTTTGCTTGCGGTGATAATAGCGCTATGATGCGTTCTGTAGCAACTGCTGTTTATAGCGGAAACATAACAGGGGCGATAATAAATAAAGAATTAACTGAAGAAAGCTTTTAGTATGGTTGAAGTATTTATGACAAACATTCAGTCTGAAATTCTCTCAAAAGAAATTCTTATGCTATTAGAGGGAAATTATCCTAGTTTAGAAATTAATTTTGATCTAGAAGATTATAATAAACCCTATCCCTGCGGGCATTCGATTTTAAGAATTGAAGGAACTTTTATTAATTCTGATTCTATTATACAACTCTTAAAATCTAAAGGAATTGAATGTGGTATTTTAGAAGACAAAATATGTAATTAATATGCTTTATCCTTAGTAAGATAAAAACAGTTCTAGGCATAAAAATAATAGAGATAAGTTTTAACAACTCAAAAAACAAAGCACTCCAACGGAAGTGTAAGAAAGTTAAACCTTGATTATCGAATAAATCATACAACTTATTTTAAAACTTTTAAAGTTGTACTTTTTTTCCGTTGCAACAACTAACGGGCAACCAACAATTATTTCTATATTTGAACAAATACCTAAAACTTATAGCATGCAAAAAATATTATCCTTTCTTTTTATTGGATTAGTATTTACATTTTCTACGTATTCACAGAAGCCAAAAACCTATTCTTCTGCTGATATTTATCAAGCAGTACAAAAGCTTAATTTCCTTGGAACAGCGCTCTATATTGCCGCACACCCCGATGATGAAAACACGCGGTTAATTTCTTATCTTTCTAATGAAGTAAAGGCAAGAACTGGCTATTTATCGCTTACAAGAGGAGATGGAGGGCAGAATTTAATAGGAGCAGAATTACGAGAACTTTTAGGAGTTTTAAGAACTCAAGAGCTTCTAGCGGCTAGACGTGTGGACGGTGGCGAGCAATTTTTCTCGCGTGCTAACGACTTTGGGTTTTCGAAACATCCAGATGAAACCTTAGAGATTTGGAATAAAGACGAGGTACTTTCTGATGTTGTTTGGGTTATTAGAAACTTTAAACCCGATGTAATTATCAACCGTTTTGACCATAGAAGTCCGGGTACAACACACGGTCACCATACTTCTTCGGCCATGTTAAGCGTTGAAGCATTTGACCTTGTGAATGATAAAAATAGCTATCCAGAACAATTAAAATATACAGACCTTTGGCAGCCAGAACGTATGTTTTTTAATACTTCTTGGTGGTTCTATGGAAGTCAGGAAAAATTTGAAGAGGCCAATAAATCAAAAATGCTAAGTGTAGATATTGGCACCTACTACCCTACACTTGGGCAAAGTAATAACGAGATTGCTTCCATTGCTCGTAGCCAACATTTAAGTCAGGGATTTGGTGGGATTTCTGCCCGTGGTTCTGAAAAAGAATATATTGAACTGTTAAAAGGAAGTTTTCCAAGAAACAATACTATTTTTGATGGTATTAATACTACTTGGGGGCGTGTAGAAGGCGGAGAAGCTATTGCCGAAATATTATTAGATATAGAAGCTAATTTCAATTTTAAAAATCCATCAGAACATCTTGCAGATTTAGCAAAAGCCTATCAATTAATTTCTAATTTAAAAGATGATTATTGGCGGGAAATTAAATTAGAAGAGATTAAAAAAATTATAGAAGCCTGTAGCGGCTTATTTATAGAAGCAACAACTGCACAAGCTTCTGCTGTACCTGGAGAAAACATCAGTATTAACGCTTCAATTATTAATAGATCGTCCTCCAATATAACGCTTAAAAACATAAGTATCTCTCCTAGTGATGTTGTACAAATTATCAGTAAAAAATTAGAAAACAATAAATTTATAACTACCAATCAAAAAATTACTATTCCTGAAAATAGTGAATACACAGCACCCTATTGGTTAAAAGAAGAAGGTACATTAGGAATGTACAAAGCGCCGCAATTACTAAGAGGAAAACCAGAAACTCCTAGATTAGTTAAAGCTACATTCACCATAAATATCGAAGGAGTTAGTATTCCTTTTGAAAAAAATATCGTTTATAAATTTTCAAAGCCTGATAAAGGTGAAATTTATCAACCCTTTGAAATTCTTCCTAGGGTTTCCACTTCTGTAGCTAATAAAGTAATTATTTTTTCTGATGAAAAATCTAAGGACATTCCAGTAACCATTACTTCTGGAGCAGATAATATTTCAGGAAACATACATTTAAAATACAATAGCGGATGGAATGTGAGTCCTCAACAAATAGATTTTTCCATTGCTAAAAAGGGTGATACAAAAACAGTTATTTTTACAGTAACCCCTCCAGCAGATGAAAATCAGGAAACTATTACACCTATCATAAAAATAGATGGAAAAGAATATACTCAGGAACTAGTAACCATAGCTTACGACCATATTCCTACGCAATCGGTTTTACTTCCTGCTAGTTTTAAAGTGGTGCGTTTAAACATAAAGAAAACAGGAGAAAACATTGCTTATGTTGCTGGTGCTGGAGATGAAGTACCAGAAAGTTTACGTCAAATAGGATATACTGTAACTGTAATACAGCCAGAAAATATTAGTAGTGGATACTTAAAAAATTTCGATGCAGTAGTAATGGGGATTAGAGCATATAATATTCATGAATCTCTTAAATTTAAACAACATATTCTTTTAAATTATGTAAAGGAAGGTGGCAATTTAATTGTTCAATATAATACTGCCGGGAGAAACGGACTTGGAATGGATAATCTGGCACCCTATTTGTTGCAATTATCTCGAGACCGTGTAACCGATGAAAATGCTGAAGTTACTTTTAACGCACCAAACAATCCGTTATTAAATACTCCCAACAAAATATCTCAAAACGATTTTACTGGTTGGGTACAAGAACGAGGATTATATTTCCCTGACAAATGGGGAGAGGAATTTACCTCAATTTTTTCGATGCACGACAAAGGGGAAAGTAAAAAAGACGGTAGCTTATTGGTTGCTCCATATGGAAAAGGATATTATATTTACTCAGGATTGAGTTTCTTTAGAGAACTCCCTGCTGGTGTTCCAGGGGCTTATAAAATATTTGCCAATATGCTTTCTATTGGAAAAGAAGAAAGTACAAATTTAAACCCAATAAAAGGATAGTCATGCTTAGTAAGTTTGTTTGGAAAAGAGAGTATTCTATTGTATTGATTATGAATGCGATTTACATTTTTGTTTTTTATCTAATTATGATTTCAAACAAATAGTACTATGGAATTAATCGATTGGATAGTACTAACGGGTACCCTACTATTTATTGTAGGGTACGGTTATTTAAAAACCAAAGGAAGTCAAAACGTATCCGACTATATTTTAGGTGGTAATGAGGCAAAATGGTATACCGTTGGCCTTTCTGTAATGGCAACACAGGCTAGTGCTATTACTTTCTTGTCTACTCCTGGACAAGCTTTTCATGACGGAATGGGGTTTGTGCAATTCTACTTTGGACTTCCACTGGCCATGATAATTATCTGTGTGGTCTTCGTCCCTATTTATCATAAATTAAAAGTCTATACTGCCTATGAATTCCTAGAAAATAGATTCGATTTAAAAACACGTTCCTTAGCTGCCATTCTCTTTTTAATACAACGTGGATTGGCTGCAGGAATTACCATATATGCGCCTTCTATAATATTATCTGCGGTTTTAGGCTGGGAAACAAAAACTCTAAATATTGTTATTGGGATTTTGGTAATAATATATACTGTTTCTGGTGGGACAAAAGCGGTAAGTGTTACGCAAAAGCAGCAAATGTTTGTTATAATGACAGGAATGTTTACGGCTTTTTATTTAGTAATGAGTTACCTCCCAGAAGATATAACCTTTAGTAAGGCTATGAAAATAGCGGGTGCTAACGACAAACTTAACATCCTTGATTTCTCTTTAAACCCTAAAAGTCGTTATACATTTTGGAGTGGAATTACGGGAGGCCTCTTTTTAGCCCTCGCCTATTTCGGAACCGACCAAAGTCAGGTACAACGCTATTTATCGGGGAAGTCAGTTAGAGAAAGTCAGTTAGGACTTATTTTTAACGGTCTGTTTAAAGTACCGATGCAATTTTTTATACTGTTAGTTGGAGTTATGGTTTTTGTGTATTACCAATACAATCATTCTCCTTTAAATTTTAATCCTGCTGCAGTAGAAGCGGTACAACAATCGGAATATGCCGATCAATATCAGCAATTAGAAAAGCAACATTTGGCGCTCGAAAAAGATAAAAAAATGGCTCAAGAGCGATTTTCCGCAGTTTTAGATGTTAAAGATTACGAATTAATTGTAGCTGCTAAAAAGCAAATTCAAGATATCAATAAAAAAGAAATAAAAAGTCGCCAAGACGCTAAAGCTCTTATTCAAAAAGTAGATGAAGATTTAGAAACCAACGATAAAGATTATGTTTTTATACATTTTATACTGAATAAAATTCCAACAGGACTTATGGGGTTATTGTTAGCTGTAATATTTTCGGCTGCCATGTCTTCTACAGCATCCGAATTAAATGCTTTAGGAACCATTACTACCATTGACCTTTTTAGAAGAAGACAAAAGAAAGAACACGATGAAAAATACTATTTAAATGCTACTCGTTGGTTTACATTTGGATGGGGGATTATAGCCATTTTGTTCGCTAATTTTGCTTCGCTTTTAGATAATTTAATCCAATTAGTAAATATTATCGGTTCTATTTTCTACGGAAATGTACTCGGAATATTTTTAATAGCATTTTTTATAAAATTTATTCGTGGAAATGCCGTTTTTATAAGCGCCATTGTCACACAAATAGCCATCATCCTTATTTACTATTTTGCCATTCATCGATATGATGCAGGAGATGAAAAACTAGGATATTTATGGCTAAACTTTATTGGTTGTGCCATGGTCATTATTATTGCTATAATCTTAGAAATTTTAAACAGAACAACCAATGCTATCAAGAAATAAAAAAATAAAATGGGGAATTCTAGCCCCTGGTCGTATTGCTACTAAATTTGCTCAAGACTTACTAACGGTTAAGGATACAGAATTATATGCTGTTGCATCTAGAACACTAGAAAAGGCTGAAGAGTTTAAAGAAACCTATGGCGCTAAAGTAGCCTATGGAAATTATATGGATTTAATTACAGATCCTAACGTTGATGCCATTTACATTGCCACACCTCATACTTTTCATAAAGCATATTCCATTGATTGTTTACTGAATAAAAAAGCGGTACTCTGTGAAAAGCCCTTGGCTTTAAATAGTGCCGATGTAGATGTGATGCTGCAAACGGCAAAGCAAGAAGGTGTTTTGTTAATGGAAGCGTTATGGACTGCTTTTTTACCTCATTACCAAGATGTTCTTAATTTTTTAGAGGAAGGGAATTATGGAAAAGTAGTATCTATTGATGCTGATTTTGGGTTTTATCGTGAATTTGATGCCTCTACTCGATTATTCGACAAACAATTAGGTGGCGGAAGTTTATTAGATATTGGAATCTATCCTATTTTTTGCGCAATGTCTATTCTAGGCAAGCCAGATGACATCCAAGCAAATGGCACCTTTTTTGAAACAGGAGCAGACTCTTCTTGTAACATGATTTTTTCTTATAAAAATGGAGCTGTTGCTAGGCTTTCTTCAACATTAAAAGAAGAAACTCCCACAGAAGCTACCATAAAATGTGAAAAAGGAACTATAAAATTACATACGCAATTTCACAGACCTACTTCTGTAACTTTTACTGATGCAGATGGAAAACAGACAACCAAGGATTACGATGTAAATACATTAGGATATAATTTTGAAATAGCTCATTTTAACGAACTTTTACGCAGTGGAAAAACAGAAAGTCCTATTATGACTCATAAGTTTAGTCATCAACTCATGGAAATTATGGATAAAGTAAAAGAAGAAATTGGCTTGAGTTACTGCTATTAAATTGTAAGTAAAAGAAAAAGCAACTACCTAGAGACAAACATAGGTATATTCAAATCTAAATAATGAATTTAGTTAAAGCTGCTATTAACGACAATAAGTTACTCACAGAAATAACTATTGCTTCCAAATCTCATTGGGGCTATTCTGAAGTTGAAATAAAAAAATGGATTCCAGAGCTTACTATCACTTCGGAGTATCTACAAAAGAATTATGTATACAAACTTATAGCTTCTGATAAGCTTGTTGGCTTTTTTGCTTTTATTATACGAAGTAAGGACACTATTGAATTAGATTTCTTTTTTGTTTCTCAAAAACATATTGGAAGTGGTTATGGTGCAGTATTAATGAATCATTTTTTAGCAAAAGTAAAAGAACTAAAATATCACAAAGTATTTTTAATTGCCGACCCAAATGCTGAAAAATTTTACGCCAAATTTGGTTTTAAAGTAACCAATTATAAAAAGAGTAATATTATAGGAAGATTACTACCTGTAATGGAAAAAACATTTGAATAGGAAACTAAAATTTTCTAATCAACTACCTCGAAGCAAGCCTACGAGATATTCAAAGAAAAATAATTTAATCCATTTAGACGTAGAGCCCTTGGGTAAACTCAAGACAGGCTCTAGGAATAAAACCCTTAATGAGGGATTCAAATGTCTTTTTAGGCTTGCTTATTAAGCATTATTATGTTCAATGGTTTTATAAGATGCAATAATATCTTTTACCAAACGGTGGCGAATTACATCTTTATCATCTAAGTATAAAATTCCAATTCCTTGCACGTCTTTTAACACCAAAATAGCTTCTTTAAGTCCCGAAGTAATTCTACGAGGTAAATCTATTTGTCCTGGGTCTCCAGTAATAATAAACTTAGCATTTTTCCCCATTCTGGTAAGAAACATTTTCATTTGTGCATGACTCGTATTCTGTGCTTCATCTAAAATAACAAAAGCATTATCCAATGTACGTCCACGCATAAAAGCCATCGGAGCAATTTGTATTACTCCTGTTTCTATATAATTAGCAAGTTTTTCAGCAGGAATCATATCTCGTAATGCATCATAAAGAGGCTGCATATATGGATCCAATTTTTCTTTTAAATCTCCTGGCAAAAACCCAAGACTCTCCCCTGCTTCTACAGCTGGGCGTGTTAATATAATTCGGCGTACTTGCTTTTCTTTTAATGCTTTTACAGCCAGCGCAACCCCTGTATATGTTTTTCCAGTTCCAGCAGGACCTATAGCAAAAACCATATCATTTTTACGCATCAACTCAACTAAGCGTTGCTGGTTGGCTGTTTGCGCTTTTATAAGTCTTCCGTTAGCACCATGCAATAAAATTTCGCCATGGATTTTAGCATCTATTTCTTCTTGCCCACCTTCACTAGTTAGAATTCGCTCAATGGTATTTTCATCTAGCTTATTATACTTACCAAAATGCGTGACCAACATATCTAGTCGCTTATCAAATTCCTCTAACAATTCTTCATCGCCATAGGCCTTTATTTTATTTCCGCGAGCTACTAATTTCAGCTTCGGATAATACTTCTTTAATAAGTCAATGTTAACATTGTTTGGTCCAAAAAAGTCTTTTGGATTAATTTCTGTGAGTTCGATGATAAGTTCGTTCAAAAGCCAATTTTTAAGTGAGTATTCATCTAAAAGTATTCGTATAAAAAATACGTATAAAAATGGAAAATCTATTACTTTTTAGTAGGTTTGTGCTAAACATTTATCCAAACCTAAGTTTGTTACCATTTCTAACAAACTTAAGCAAAAAAACACTTTCTTAAATTAAAAAAATATCAACATTTCAATAAATGGCTATAATAACTTTAACTACAGATTTTGGTGTGCGAGACCACTTTGTAGGCGCTATAAAGGGATTTATACTCAGTGAAATAGAAGGTGCTACCATTGTTGATATCTCACATTTAGTAAGTCCTTTTAACATCGTGGAGGCTTCTTATATCTTAAAAAATGCCTACAAAACATTTCCAGAAGGAACTATACATATTATTGGGGTAGATTCTGAATTAACTCCAATAAACAAACATGTAGCTGTAAAAATAGATGGACATTATTTTATTGGTGCAGACAACGGAATCCTTTCTTTTTTAGCTAAGGAAATAAACCCTGAAAAGATGGTCGAAATTAATATTCACGACCGTATTGAGAGTGTGTTCCCCGTTTTAGATGTTTTTGTAAAGGTTGCAGGACATATTTCAAGAGGTGGTACTTTGGAAGTAATTGGAAAATCGATAGGTGAATTGAAAATGTTGAAAGGTTTATCGCCAATTATTAACAATGAAGAAAACCAGATTACGGGAACTGTAATTTATGTTGACAATTACGGAAATATAATTACCAATATTTCAAAGCAAACTTTTGAACGCTATAAAAGGGGACGTAATTTTGAACTATGGGCAAGGAATCATAAATTCACAAATATTTATTTTAAATACAGTGATAGTATTAACTTTGATGCAGAAAACGTAACCAATAAAGATGGTGAGAAATTGGCTATTTTTAATTCAGCAGGACTAATAGAGATTGCCATTTATAGAAGCAACTTAGATACCGTTGGAGGAGCTTCTACGCTTTTAGGCCTTTCTTATAGAGATACGATTACGGTAAATTTTAAGAATTAAGGGAGCGAATTTTGAATTTTGAATTTTGAAAAAAGTATTGAGCATGAAAAACTCACAAAACAATTTAACATTTTAACTAGATCACTCTTAGGTTTTTAACATAAAAAGCTTTCAACCAAAAAATATAAACCATTAACTATCAACTTTCAACCTTTAACTTTTTAACTATAAACTATAAACTAACTAAGTGACAGCAATTATAAAAAGAGAAATAAGTAGTTTTTTTTCCTCCCCCATTGCCTATTTGGTTATTGGGTTATTTTTAGTTCTTAACGGCTTATTTTTATGGGTATTTCAAGGGGATTTAAATATTTTTGAAAGCGGATTTGCAGATATGAATCCCTTTTTTCAATTAGCACCTTGGGTTCTTATATTTTTAATTCCGGCGGTAACTATGAAGTGTTTTTCCGAAGAGAAAAAAACAGGAACTTTAGAATTACTACTTACCAGTCCAATTAGCAAAACACAAATTGTTTCAGGGAAGTTTTTAGGGACTTTTTTACTGATTTTTATCGCCTTAATCCCTACATTACTATATGTGTATACCATTTGGCAACTTTCCAATCCAGTAGGAAATATAGATTTAGGAAGTATTATAGGTTCTTATTTTGGACTCCTATTTTTGGTATCTAGCTATACAGCTATTGGTGTTTTTACCTCTTCTCTTACAGACAATCAAATCATAGCTTTTATTGCTGCTGTTTTTCTCTGTTTTATTATGTATTATGGCTTTTCAGGGATTGAAAAGAGCTCATTTATAGAAACTTTCAGCTTAAAATACCATTTTGATAGTATTAGTCGCGGTGTAATAGACGTTCGAGATATTATTTACTTTATAAGTATTACAGTTTTCTTTTTAGTAGTAACCATTTTTAAATTAAAGTAACTTGAAAACTATTAAAAATAACGCTACAAAGATTGCCCTATTAATTCTAATCCTTATTGGAATTAATTTTTTAAGCTCTTTTTTAGTATGGAGGTTCGATCTTACAAAAAATAAAAGATATACACTTTCGGAAGCTTCAAAAAATACTGTAGAAACAGCAAATCAAGTTATTATAATTGATGTTTTACTCTCTGGAAATCTCCCTTCAGAATTTAAACGTTTACAAACCGAAACAAAACAACTACTAGAAGAGTTTACGACTGTAAATAATAAAATTAGAGTCAATTATATAAACCCATTAGATAACAACAATTCAAAGCAACAAAATATACAATCATTACAAGAACTAGGCCTCACCCCTGCTTCTGTAACTGTTGAAGAAGGAAATAGCATGTCTCGAGAAGTAGTTTTTCCTTGGGCTTTGGTAAATATGGGGGAGAAAACCGTTAAAGTTTCGCTATTACAAAATACTTTAGGTTCTAATAGTGAGCAACGAATTAATAATTCGGTACAGCAATTAGAATACGCTTTTGCAGATGCTTTCAAACAGCTTACCATTACCGAAAAAAAGAAAATTGCAATCTTAAAAGGGAATGGAGAAATTCAAGATAAATATTTAATTGATTTTCTAATTAATCTTCGTAATTACTACCAACTAGGAGAATTTAATTTAGATTCCCTTAAAAACAATCCGAAGCAAGTACTAGAAAATCTAAATCGTTTTGACGCTACTATTATTGCTAAACCAACAGAGAGATTTTCTGAAAATGAAAAATATATTTTGGATCAATTCGTAATGAATGGAGGAAAAACCCTTTGGATGGTAGACGAAGTGGTGGCCGATCTAGATAGCCTTCAAAACGAAAATTTTTCATCTTTTGCATATCCCCAAGATTTAAATCTTGACGATATACTGTTCCGATATGGGGTGAGAATTAATAAAACCCTGATCCAGGATTTAATCTCCTCACCCGTTACCGTTACCGACCAAAATGGGGAAATTCCTATCAATTGGTTTTACTCGCCTATGGTTTCACCAACCAATAATCACCCAATAAACAAAGGCGTTAATGTAGTAAAATTAGAATTTGCCAATGGTATTGATACACTTCCAAATGCCATAGATAAAACTATTTTATTACAAAGTTCCCCACAGTCTAAAGAAGTTGGAGTTCCTAGAGCCTATAGCTTAGACGAGTTTGATACACAGCAGGACATTGCTACTTTTAATGACGGAAATAAAACTTTAGGAGTTCTATTGGAAGGAAACTTTACTTCAGCATTTAAAAATAGAATTAAACCATTTAAAATTGACGGAAATAAAGAGAATGTAGGATCTAAAAATAAAATGATTGTTATCTCCGATGGAGATATTGTAAACTACAATTATGTTAATAAAAAGCCATTAATTAATGGTGTTGATAAGTGGACCAAACAGGTTTATGGAAATAAAGATTTCTTAATAAATAGCGTTAATTACCTTTTGGATGAAGATGGACTTATAAACATTCGTTCCAAAGAGATTGCCTTATCATTTTTAAACAAGGAAAAAGTGTATCAACAAAAAACAACGTGGAAGCTTATAAATATTGGACTTCCCATAGTTTTAATAGTTCTTTTTGGCATGTTATTTAATTACTTCAAAAAGAAAAAATACACAGTTTAAATGTTGATAAGTTATTTTCTGTAAAAAAATCAATTAAGATATCTTTGTAAGTGTTAGAAAACTGAGAATTCAATGAAATTTATAGTATCAAGTTCATATTTATTAAAACAACTTCAAGTATTAGGAGGTGTAATCAACAACAGCAACACATTACCAATACTCGATAATTTTTTATTTGAATTAAATCAAAACCAACTTACAGTATCGGCTTCAGATTTGGAAACAACAATGAGTTCGGTGCTAGAAGTAGATTCAGATTCTGAAGGAAGTATTGCTGTACCAGCAAAATTATTGTTGGACACCTTAAAAACCTTTCCAGAGCAACCACTTACTTTTGTGGTTGAGAACAATAATACCATAGAAATAAGCTCCAATCATGGTAAATATGCGTTGGCATATGCGGATGGTGCTGAATTTCCTAATTCTGTAGAGTTAGCAGACGCCAGTTCTACCACCATTTTAGGAGATATTTTAGCAACAGCAATTAGCAAGACTATTTTTGCTTCTGGAAATGATGATTTACGCCCTGTAATGAGCGGAGTATTTTTCCAGTTTTCTCCAGAAAACTTAACATTTGTTGCTACAGACGCTCATAAATTAGTAAAATATCAACGTCATGATGTTACTGCTTCTCAGGTTGCAGAATTTATCATGCCAAAAAAACCTTTAAATCTTTTAAAAGGGATTTTAGCTGGTAGTGAGAGTGATGTTACGATTGATTATAATGAGAGTAATGCTAAATTTACTTTTGATAATATCGAATTAGTTTGTAGACTTATTGACGGTAAATATCCTAATTACGAAGCTGTAATTCCAAAAGAAAACCCAAATAAACTTACTATAGACCGTTCACAATTTTTTGGTTCTGTAAGAAGGGTTTCTATTTTCTCAAACAAAACAACACATCAAATACGTTTAAAAATTGCTGGAGCTGAATTAAATATCTCTGCAGAAGATGTAGATTATAGCAACAAAGCAGAAGAACGTTTAACGTGCGATTACCAAGGAGATGATATGGAAATTGGGTTTAATTCTAGATTTCTAAATGAAATGCTAAATAACTTAACTTCAGATAATGTATCTTTGGAAATGAGTTTACCAAATAGAGCAGGTATTTTAACTCCTATTGATGGTTTAGATGAAGGAGAGCATGTAACAATGCTGGTAATGCCTGTTATGTTGAATAACTAGTAAACAAACACTAACTAATTATATTTAATAAACCCCGTTTAAATTGTGTGTTAATTTATAACGGGGTTTTTATATTTTAAAAAGCTACGATCCTATTTTATAATTTGTAAACTAAAAGGATAGTATACCTCTTCTCCATTATTTACTTTAATTGCATTTACAATAGGGAATACAAAAGCAATAATTCCGACCGCAATTAAGGTTAAAATTCCTAATCCGAAAAAGAAAATCAACGGAATACTTACCAAAGAGTAAATAATAATACTTAATTGAAAATTGATAATAGACTTTCCATGATTGTCCATATTCATTACACTTTCCTTATTACAGAGCCATAAAACTAATGGTACAATAAGTCCGCCAAATCCAGTTATATAATCTAATAACTGACTCAAGTGTGCGGCTACTAATAATTGATTGTCTGTTCGTTGCATTTTAATTATGATTGATGGTTTATATTTAAAAGACGAACAGAAATAAAAAATGTTACAAAATATTACTCAATAATTAAGATTTATTATTTAAACACTCAAAAATGTACACTAACACGGTTTACTCCTTTCCGTATTTTTCTTCACTTACAATACCTTCCTGAGAGTCTTCCTCATTAGAATTTTTCTGGTTTTTAATACTTAATTTATTAGAAAAATCAATTGTTCTAATTGGAAATGGAATAGTAATACCATTTGCATCAAAAGCTTTTTTAATTGCTATAATTGCATCTCCTTTAGCTTTAGCTGTTTGCAATCCGGTGGTAGAATTCATCCAAAATCGGGTTTCAAAATTTATAGAGCTATTATCAAACTCCGTATAAAAAAAGATAACTTCCTCTTTATTCTTAACAGAATCGAATTTTTCTGATATTGTTTTAATCACTAATTCTTGAACAAATTCCAAATCAGAATCATACGCAACACCACATGAAACGGAAATTCTAGTTTTAGAAGTTATTGAATAATTTTTTAGAGGATTTTCAATCACCATTTTATTAGGTATAGAAACCATATTATTATCCTTTTCACGGATAGTTACTGTACGTAAGTCAATATCTACAACTTCCCCTGAATAATCATTACATTCTATCCAATCGCCCATTTTAATATAATCAACAAACGAAAGTACAATCCCAGAAAAAGTATTCGCAATAGTTCCTTGTAGTGCTAAACCAATTGCCAAACCAGCTACCCCTGCTCCCGCTAAAAGCGAAGTAAGCACTTTATTAAGATTAAGTATCCCAAGAGCCAAGAAAAGTCCAGCTAAAATAACGGTAACAGAAATTAATCTAGCAGAAACTTTTTTAACGGTTCCTTGCATTGAAGATTTAGCAAGGAGCCTTAACATTAAAGAGTTTACATAACGTGAGAGAAAAAACGAACCTGCAAATACAATAATTGCTAGTATAACATTAGGAAGGCTCACAACTATTACATCTAGCCATGAGCCTAACTGTTCTATCATTTTATCCCACGCACTTTCTAATCTTTCTTCCATAGAATAACGTGAAAATTAGTGTTAATTATTTTAATCCTTGGTTTGTTTTCATTCTCCAAGCGTCTAGCATCCAAGAAGTTTTCTCCAATTCTCTAATGTATGCGCCAATTAAATCAATAGTACCCTCATCTCCACCTTTATCTGCTGTTTCAACCACTTTACGCATCTGTTTTAGAATAATTCCATGGTCTTCTAATAAAATTTCAATCATCTCGATATCAGTTTTATCACTATCAGATTCTTTAATACTAGAAGTCTTTAAATAATCAGAGAAATTACTTACTGGTTGATGTCTTAAAGTTAAAATTCGCTCAGCAATCTCATCTACTTTCAATTTTGCATCATCATAGAGTTCTTCAAACTTTTCATGTAAGTCAAAAAAGTTTTTCCCAAAGATATTCCAATGGAAATTTCTAAGCTTTTGATAGTATAAATGATAATCTGCTAATAGAACATTTAACTCTTTAACTGTATCTTGTGTTTTATCTTTATCTAAATTCAAATAATTTTTCATTGTATTTTTTTTGGTTTTAAAATTATATCCTAAAGATACAAATTACACCTACAAAAACTTCCATTTTAACAAGATTTAACTTGCAATGTTAACCAAATTAATAAGTTATTTTTTACAATATTACTTCATATAGTATTTGTATTTTTACACAAATTTTTGTGTATGAATATTCAAGACAATATTATTGCCTTGGCAACCCCATCGGGAGCTGGAGCAATTTCTGTACTACGTATTTCTGGAAAAGAAGCTATTTCTATTGCTGATGCTCATTTTAAATCCATCAGAAAAAAGAAACTATCAGAACAGAAATCGCACACCATACACTTAGGACATATAATAGATGGGCAGAAAATACTTGATGAAGTTTTGGTTTCCATTTTTAAGGGACCTAATTCTTACACTGGGGAAAATGTTATAGAAATATCCTGCCATGGTTCTCCATTTATTCAGCAAGAAATTTTACAACTTTTTTTAAGGAATGGCTGTAGAATGGCAGATGCTGGAGAATTTACCATGAGAGCTTTTTTAAACGGAAAATTAGATTTGAGTCAAGCCGAAGCTGTAGCCGATTTAATTGCATCCGACAACGAAGCGAGTCACCAAATAGCCATGCAACAAATGCGTGGTGGATTTAGTAGTGAAATTAAAAAGCTTCGGGAGGAGCTCTTAAACTTTGCCTCTTTAATTGAATTAGAACTTGACTTTGCTGAAGAAGATGTTGAATTTGCAGACAGAACTCAGTTTATTGAATTACTTAATAAAATTCAGCTTGTATTAAAAAGGTTAATCGACTCCTTTGCTGTAGGAAATGTTATAAAAAATGGAATTCCAGTAGCCATTGTTGGAGAGCCTAATGTAGGAAAATCCACGCTTTTAAATGCTCTTTTAAATGAAGAAAGAGCAATTGTAAGTGATATTGCTGGAACTACCAGAGATACTATTGAAGACGAAATAAGCATTGGAGGCATAGGATTCCGTTTTATAGATACCGCTGGAATACGAGACACCAAAGATGTAGTAGAAAGCATTGGTATTAAAAAAACCTTTGAGAAAATAGAACAAGCACAAGTAGTTGTTTATTTAATAGACAGCACCAAACTTATAGGAAACAAAGATTTTATAAAAAATATCCGCCTTGAATTAGAGAAAATCAAGAATAAATTCCCACAAAAGCCCTTGGTAATTATTGCCAATAAAAAAGACCAAATCTCAGAAGATTTACAGGATTTTATACTCACCGAAATAGCAGATATAGCCCATACAAATGCTAAAACTAAAGCTTTATTAATAGCTGCCAAAGGAAACTCTGGAGTTGAGGAGTTAAAAAATATACTTTTAGAATTTGTAAATACAGGGGCACTAAGAAATAATGAAACCATTATTACCAATTCTCGTCATTATGACTCTTTATTAAAAGCTTTAGAAGAAATTAATCATGTACAAGATGGAATGGCAAATGGTATTTCTAGCGATTTATTAGCCATTGATATCCGCCAAGCACTATACCATTTTGGAGAAATAACTGGAGAAATAACCACAGACGATTTATTAGGAAATATTTTTGCTAATTTCTGTATTGGGAAATAGACATGTTGTTTTTTACTTTCCTTTAGCATCTTTTTATTTATAATAACCTATTAATCAATTAATTATTATATATTTTTGAGATGATAACTTTCTTTAGTTACTCATTTTTTCACTATTTTTGTACCCTATTTACACCTCGTCCATATTTTTTTTAGCATGAGATACAAATTTTACACCTCGTTAGGTCAAATGTGGCACTTAATTAACTAATATTATACAATATCACCTGATATTAACTAATGTAATCTAATAATAGAACTAATAAAATGAACACTTGAATGAGTTCAAATATTGAAATAATCCGGGTTTGTGAGTTTTGTAAAAAGGAATTTAAAGCGCGGACAACGGTAACCAGATTCTGTTCTCATAACTGTAACAGAAAAGCATATAAAGCAAGAGTTAAGTCTGAAAAGATTCAGAAATCTAATATTGAAACGACTAGGAAAAGAACCAGGTCGCACCAAGAAAAGCCTCAGGATATTGAGCTTATTCAAACGAAGGAGTTTTTAACTGTAAAGGATATAGCCCTACTTATGAATTGTTCTAGGCAAACTGTTTACAAAATAATTAATTCAGGAAAGCTGAAACCGGCAGATTTAAATATTAAGAAGTTCATTATTAAACGATCAAGCCTGGATAAATTATTGAGTAATGAATAAGGTTTATATGCAAATACTAAATGAGAAGGAGGTTCTAACAGTAAAAGAAGTGGCAAGCTTATTAGATTGTTCTGTAAGAACGGTATATCGGAAAATTAATAAAGGGCACCTTAAAGCAGTAAATTTGTCTTATAGGTTAACCAGAATCAAACGTTCGGATATCGATAGCATCATTAGTAATATGCCTTCTAAAGGAGATTAACTTAAAATTGTTGATTATGAAAGTACACCTTAGAAAGAAAAAACTGAAAAGTGGGAAAACCAGTCTCTATATTGAATATTATAAAGGCCATACAACCAACTCAAAAGGAAAGGTCGTACCCCTTCGAGATTTTGAATATCTGGAACTCTATTTGATTACGTCCCCTGAAACAGCAGCTGAGCAAAGGAAGAATAAAGAACAACTTGAGTTAGCTCAACAGATTCTGGCTATTCGAAAGGCAGAAGTATATCAGGGTAAATTCAAAATTCAGAACAATCATAAAGGAAAAGTAAGCTTTTTGGACTTTTATGAGCAAAAGAAAGAAGAACGATACCAAACCAAAGGCAATTATGATAATTGGGATGCAGCACAAAAACATTTAGAGCGGTATTGTCCCAAACATATGACATTTAATGAAGTTGATGTTGAATTCATCAAAGGATTTAAAAAATATCTTGATACGGTTGCCGTTACCAAGAGTCAAAAAAAGCTCTCACAAAATACCAAACATACCTATTTCAATAAATTCAAGGCTTGCCTGAATGCCGCTTTTGATGAAGGATATCTGAAAGAAAACCTCATTAAAAAAGTCAAAGGCTTTTCTATGGGAGAGTCGACCAGAGAATACCTCACATATGATGAGCTTCAAAGATTATCGCAAACCCTTTGTAAGATCCCTTTACTAAAACGAGCCTTTATTTTTTCAGCATTGACCGGAATCCGGTGGTCTGATGTTAATAAATTAAAATGGTCTGAGGTACGTGACGAAGGTATGGATGACTCCGGTAATCCTACTTTCAGAATTGTTTTTCAACAAAAGAAAACCGAGGGAGTTGAATATTTGTATATCTCTCAACAAGCCAGAGACCTTTTGGGAGAACGCAAAGATTCCAAGCAACGTGTATTCAAGGGGCTACGTTACAGTGCCCACATGAACCTTCAATTGCTCCGTTGGTGCATGGCTGCTGGTATAACAAAACATATCACTTTTCATTCTGCCAGGCATACCAATGCGGTATTGTTGTTAGAAAACGGTGCAGATATTTACACAGTTTCAAAACGTCTGGGACATAAAGAGATCAGAACAACAGAGATTTATGCCAAGATTATTGATAAAAAAATGAAGGAAGCTGCATATCTGGTTCCCAACTTAAACATAGAATAGATGATGGATAACTACATTTTCAAAGCTTTGATTACCCTAATTATGCTCTACACCATCGGCAGAATAGCATTTAAGTACTTCAAAATCCTTACTCTGTTTATGTTCAATGAAGCCATTCATTGGGATAAGTATGTAGAAAAACCTAGACTATTTCTTCATTGCTTTGGAATTTTTATGATGTTCCTTGCTTTAAAAACAAGTAAACTTTGGGAAGATCCGGGAATCCTGAATAGTATTACTCAAATCCTGTTTTTACTCGTATTTATTTTGGGTGCTTTAACCTGTCATTTTACCTGGACAAAAAAATTCGAAAGTACCTTCATTCAGAAAGTAAAACAGACTCTTAATCCGGTATCCAAACTATCCACATCGATTACCAATCAAACTATGATCCAGGGTATTTGGAAAACTTTTGTAAGCAAAGGATACTTCTCATGTAATCTTGAAACCTTTGAAGCTTTATTAAAGCTAAAGAATCCAGACAAACGAATCCAATGGAATTATACTATAATGAAGAATCCAAATGAGTTAAACCGCCAACCACTCTTCGAGATCCTTAGCTGCATTTTTACAGAATTTGAAAGCTTAAGTAATTCTGAGATTATCCGGTTTTGTAATAAGTATTTCTGTGATCCCAATAACAATACAATCAGTATTACTTCTAAAAATGTAACCGACTGGAAAAATAACACCTCCGATTACCTAAAGGAAATCTCAGATATATTTAAGGGTAATTACTGATATTTTACCTTTACCCTATTGGTTTTCAGCTTCCTTTACTTATATCTTTATTTCAGAATTCTACTAAAGAAAACAAAGCGCTTTGTTCATTATTAATCTTTAAATCGGATAAAATGGACAACATCAAATTAGAAGAGAAACTCGATAGGATTGAGAACCTCCTGTTGGGCTCTAAAAAAGTACTCACCCTGGAAGAAGCTTGCGATTACACCGGTATATCGAGAAGCTATCTTTACAAGTTGACCTCTGCTGGAATTATACCCCATAGCAAGCCTAACGGGAAAATGATATTCTTCGACATCGACCGCCTTAATGAATGGCTTTTAAGGAACGACCGTAAATCCAAATGCGAGATCAAAAACCAGGCATTGGATTATGTCCTGAAGAAACGATAGTTTTTAGCTCTAATCGCTATTTACATTTACCTCATTAGCCTGTATTTCACATGCAGGTTATAAATCATAGTTATATGAAAACAATACCATACATAAGGGTAGGTACTACATTTTACAAATTGGTGAAAGCACCCACAATAGCAGGACATTTTGATGAATTACTTGTCCCCTGGAACGAGCATCTGATCAAACAGGATCACGGGAAGGATTTTCTGGGCAAGGTACCCAAATATGACGGATTTACCTGCATCCCAAACCATACCGGTTTCAAAAAGGAGTATCACAACTTTTATAATATCTATTCGCCGCTTAGAAATACTCCTAAAGAAGGAAATATTGAAAAGACCTTATCCTTTATACATCACATTTTTGGAAAACAAAAAGAACTTGGTTTGGATTATTTACAATTATTGTATCAAAAACCAACGCAAATTCTCCCTATACTTTGTTTGGTTTCCAAAGAAAGAATTACGGGAAAAAGTACTTTTTTAAAATGGTTAAAAGAGATATTTGAGAATAATCTTACTTACCTAACCAATGACAGTTTTGGGAGTCAATTCAATTCTGATTGGACAAACAAGCTCCTTATCTGCATAGATGAAGTGCTTTTCAATAAAGAAGAACTGACCGAGCGTATTAAATACCTCAGTACCACCAACAGGAATAAATTAGAATCCAAAGGCAAAGACAAAAGAGAAGTTGAGTTTTTCGGGAAGTTTATTCTCTGTAGTAATAATGAAGATAACTTCATTAAAATAGATGCCAATGAGACCCGATTTTGGATTCGGAAAATACCTTCCTTAAAAAAGGAGGATACTAATTTTTTGGAGGCACTTATTCTGGAAATTCCTGCTTTCCTTTATTTTTTAAAGAACCGTAAACTTCAAACCAGACAAACCACTCGGATGTGGTTTACACCAAAGGATATTTACACCTCTGCACTTCATAGGTTGATTAAGCATAACAGAAACAGAGTAGAAAAGGAATTGGCGAGTATTCTTTTAAGCGCCATGGATAAGTATGAACTCGATTCCATTGCTATATGTCCTATTGATGCCTTGCACATGTTAAACAAGACAAGAGTAAGAACAGATCTTACACAATTAAGGAGGTTGTTCAAAAGAGAGTGGAAACTGGAGAACCAAAAAAATTCCAATAGCTATCAAAGAATTACCATTTGGAGCAATGGCGATATCAATATGGAAGATGCTAAAGGAAGGTACTTCACGGTGGAAAAAGAATTTTTAATTAAAAATTTTGATGATTTGATGACAGAATAAGCGAATGTCAGGTTTTATAAGGGCTACGGTTGTCATCAAATTGTCATCATTCTTTCATCAAAATAAAAAGTGATGACAGAAATTTAGGTATTATAATCAAAAATGATGAAATGATGAAAAATTGATGAAGCTGTGAGGTCAATCTATTAAAGGGATGAACGTGTTTTTTCATCAAATCATCAAAAAAACTTACAAAATAAAGCATATGAAAAAAGAACTATTGAATTGTGAAACAGCCCGCAATATTTGCATTGTTCAAACATTGGCGAAACTAGGGTATTTTCCCACTCGGAAATCAGAGAAAGAAGCTTGGTTTTTAAGTCCTTTTCGGTCTGAATCAAAAGCCTCTTTTAAAGTGTCTTTACGTTTAAACCGATGGTATGATCATGGAGCTGGTATTGGAGGCAATGTTATTGACCTTATCTGTCTGATAAAACAATGTTCGGTTAAAGAGGCTTTGGAATTATTGGATCATGAAGCTTTTAATTTTTCTTTTCATCAGCCGCCTCGTCTAGAAAAAGAGTCAGGGATTAAGGTTGTTCAAGTGAAGCCCATCCACCACCCTGCCCTACTCGATTATCTTAAATCACGAAGAATTAAACCGTCAGCAGCACGGTGTTATTGTAAAGAAGTTCATTATAAGCTGGAGGATAAAAAGCATTTTGCCATGGGTCTTGAAAATGTTTCTGGAGGTTATGAGCTTCGAAACAAATTATATAAAAGCAGCGTTTCTCCCAAGGACATCACCCTTATTAAAAATCAACAGTCCAAGCTCCTCATATGTGAAGGCATGTTTGATTTGCTTTCCCTGACTTGTTATGACCCTACCCTTTCTAAAAAAGCAGACCTCCTTGTTTTAAACTCGGTGGCATTTGTTAAAAGAGCTGCTGATTACTTGAAAGATTACAAGCAAGTAGCCCTCTATTTGGATCGGGATAAGGCAGGTAAAAAAGCGACCGAATTTTTATTGGGTGTACATTCAAGGGCTGTAGATAAATCTGAATTATATAAAGGCTATGATGATGTAAACCAGTGGTGGATAGCTAAAGCGGGTGGGTAATTGCGAAGCAATTTCAAGATGTGTTTTTGTTGCCACAAAAACCATCTTGCTTTACTCCCGAAGGTCGCAAAGGGTGCAGCATTAAAAGTGAAATACTTCCTCATATAAATAATTAAATCATGGCAAAAGCCAAAGTAAAAATAAAAGCAACCTATGTCAAATTTCGGTGTACCCGATTTGAAAAGAGATTGTTACAGGTCAAAGCAAAAAGAGCGAACCTCAGTTTGAGTTCTTATTGTCGGATGACGGCTTTGGATGACAAGATCATTGAGCGGTTTACCGAAGAACAAATAGAAGTTTATAAAACCCTTATTCAGTACCATCATCACTTTAAACGCATTGGGAACATGTTTAAAAAAAGGAATCCCAAGCTAACCGATGAAGTTTACCAACTCGCTGAAGAAATCAAAAACCATTTGCAAAATTTTAAAAAATGATAGGAAAAGGAATGGCTATAGCACATACAGGGGCTTCTATGCGTTATGGAATGAATCAGGAAAAAATGTCAGAAGTGGTCTATAAAGCACACTTAGCTGGAGAGACTCCATCAGCGGTAACTCAGGAATTTAAGATTATACAAGATACCAATTCCCGTTGCCAGAAAAACACCTTGAGTTTTGTACTCAGTCCAACTGTGGAAGATGGAAAGAAATTGAGTGTAAAAAAGCTGGAGGAGCTTACCAATAGGTTTGTAAAACAAATGAAACTACAACAGCATCAAGCCATGGCTTTTGTACACCGAGATAAACAACACCTTCATGTTCATTTGTATGTAAATCGCATTGGATTTGATGGAAAGGCTTATAATGACAGTTATATAGGAAAGCACAGCCAAATGGCAGCAGAGAAAGTGGCTAAAGATATGCATTTAACCACCGCTAGAGAGGTGCAACAAGCAAAACAACAATCGCTATTACACATTCGGGCACTTATCAAACAACAACACTTAAAAACTTTACAAACCAGACCCAAAACCGTAGATCAGTATATAAAACGCATGCAAAAACAAGGAGTTAAAGTGATTCCTGTGATTAATAAATCCAAGCAATTGCAGGGGTTTCGGTTTGCCTATAAATCGCATAACCTAAAAGGAAGTGCTGTGCACAGAGAAATGTCAGGCGGTAAAATACTACAAGCGATTTCTTATAACAATGCAAAGGGACTAAAACTATCAAAAGATAATACCCTTAAAATAGTAAATCAAACAGTAACTCTTAATACTAATCTAGCAGCATCCATCGCTAAAAAAGTAGCAAAACATGTTATTAAAAAAGCTATTGACACGGGGATTGGGATTGGTTATTAAAATAGAAAGCAATGGCAAAATTAGAAGAAATAGCAGCTTTGCTGACGGAGGAAATTGAAGAATTTAATGTATCGGTAGCTAAATTAGAAGGGCTGTCAAAAAAGCTTCGTGAAGTAAAAGTGAAAGCTGATACTTCACAGATTGAAGATCTGTTGGAAACACATCTAAAAAGGCAAGCGCAATTTGAAGAAGCTCAGGCTACAAACACAAAAGACTTAATTCATAGTATGGATAAGTCCATGCTATTTCCGAAATGGATAGTGGTATGTAGTATTATATACATCGTGCTTTTATTAGTATTGGGTTTTAGCACGCTAAGTTACCGACATACGAATCAGCAGCTAAAAAACAAAAACGAACGTATAAAAAGACATTATCAAAGTTTTATAAAGGCATCTCCTGAAGTTGAAGCACACTATTTGAATTGGATAAACCCTCCTAAAAACCAAACGAAATAGTATTAGTTATGGTAAGATTTGGGGATTCATTTTCCCAGTAAAGAAAGCCTAGTTTTCTTTTTTCAAAAGCTTGTATGACTCATCCAAAAATCCCCCTTCTTCAAAGGGCAAAAGATTGTTTGCCAGTTCTAAAGTCCTACGAATATCTATACCATGATCTTTAATCCTGGGCGGTGAAAATGTATCGCCTTGTGCCGCCAAGATACTTACATTGATCAATGCTTCAATGGTAATAAACAAATCGGTATATCCATCAAATTCCAAAAAGGAGGGTTTATATTTTTCTTTCCGCAAATTGGAAGGCTCCAATGTGTTTAATTTATTTTTGGCCAATACTCGTAATTCCTTGATTTGTTTCTTTTTCATAGCGTTTATTATTTTAATTCTAATTGTTTCATCATAATGTTCACCTCGTCCAAAAACTCCATTTCTTCATATGGCATAAGCTGGGTAATCAATTTCAGAACTTCACTCGTATTGAATTCCGGCTCCCCTATAAACTCATTAGTAACATAATCTGCATGTAAAGCCATAATACATGTCTTAAGCAAATACAAAATAAGATCCATGGCTTCCTTATAGCTGTCCAATGGTAATAGCATCATATCCCTTAAATATATACAGCCAGGAAAACCAACACAAAATGCATTTATAGAACGGTTTAATGGATCCTACAGAAGAGGCGTCCTTAATAAATATATTTTTGATAACTTAGATCAAGTACGAGAGCAAACACAAATTTGGATGGATGATTATAACCATTATCGTCCACACAATACTTTAGATAATCTATCCCAGTAGCCTATGCAAAACTTAACAGTTCTGTCGATATCGACAGAACTGTTAAAAACAAGTATCTTTGACAATCTAGCAGTTCTAATTGGGGGGAGTCTACACTTGGCCGAAAATGCCGGCTATGGCTTCGACAAGATCGAAACCAACTGGGAACAATACAACCATACAGCACCCGAGTATGATATTAGTTTTGATGCTACCATTTTAAAATTTTATACCCAAAAAGAGGAAGCTGGAGCCAAAACTTCGGGGAAACTTCGGAGAAGCTTCAGGAAGCACTTAAAAGCGACACCGTTGATAAGGGGTTGATATTAAGTATTTTAAATACGGATGCTGAAAAATATATAAATGCATTAACTTCAGATTTTCCAAAAACTTCGGAGAAACTTCGGAGAAGCTTTTAAAGGGTAGCAGCTTTAACACAGTGAAATTATTAATGCTTATGGAAGCTGATAGCACCATAACAGCAGAAAGAGCAAGTAAAATACTTGAGGTTTCTTCAAGAACCATAGAAACATATATTGCTAAATTGAAAGAATCACAATTAATAGAACGACAAGGGTCTTATAAAGAAGGGACTTGGAATACTATAAGGGAATAAACCTACATTTTAGGCAATAAAAAATAATTTGTCCAGTTTTTTATAAAATTAACTGGACATTTTTTATATTTACAAAAAGTTAAATCCATTGAAAGTTACTGATTATATAGTAGATATTATAAATAGATTCCCAAAAGGCTATGTATTCACCTATGAAGATTTTTCAGTCGAGGTGAATAAAAAGGAAGCCGTGATTAAGGCCCTTAATCGTATGGCAGCTTCAGGGCGTATTACAAAACTCTCAAAAGGAAAATATTACAAACCGGAAAAAACCGTATTTGGTGAATTGGTTCCGGAGCAATATCAAATTGTAAAAGACATCTTGGAAGATGATGGAAAGATAATAGGGTATCTCACAGGATTAAGTATTTACAATAAATTGGGGTTGACGACTCAGGTAAGTAATACTATTCAAATAGGGAAAAATGAAATCCGTCCAACCTTTAGCCGTGGGCGCTATACTATTGCTTTTATTAAGCAAAAAAATACGATTACTAAAGAAAACATTCCTTTATTACAGTTATTGGATGCCATTCGATACATCAAAAAAATTCCTGATACTACAATGGTGTCTGCATGTAGAAGGTTATTTGCCATAATAAAAGATTTGCCCAAGGAAGATTTATATACAATGGTTCGTTTATCTAAAAAATACCCTCCATCTACCCGGGCGCTTCTTGGGGCTATACTAGATGAACTTGGACAAGTTGAAATAACAGAAATACTGCAAAAGACGTTAAATTCAATTACATCATATAAGTTTCCGGGAATAAATACAGTATTATCGAACACCGAAAACTGGAATATTAAATGAAACTACACGAAAATAAAAAGCTCTTTACACAGGCTGTCAGGTTTACAGCCCAGGAAATGGACATCCGAGACGTTTATATAGAAAAAGATTACTGGATTACTTATGCTTTATATACTATTTTTACCCATGAAATTGGAAAAGAAGCTGTTTTTAAAGGTGGAACAGCATTGTCCAAATGTTTTGGTTTAATTGACCGGTTTAGTGAAGATATTGATCTAGTTGTTCTAAGGAATGAAGGAGATTCTGGTAATAAACTCACTAATAAAATTAAGAAAATCAGTAAGGTAGTATCTTCTGTACTGAATGAGGTAGAGTTAGAAAATGTTACTCAAAAAATGGGCATGAACCGAAAAACAGCTCACTCCTATAACAAAGAGTTTAAAGGAGATTACGGTCAGGTTCGAGATGTGATAATTGTAGAAGCTACCTGGTTGGGATATTTTGAACCCTATACCGAGAAAATGGTAAACTCCTATGTTTATGATATGATGAAAAATACTGGCCAGTTACAAATGATTTCGGAATATGGATTGGAACCTTTTGAGGTAAAAGTACTCGATCCCAAAAGAACCTTATGTGAGAAAATAATGAGTTTGGTTCGGTTTTCCTATGAAGAAAATGCAATAGAGGACTTAAAAAAGAAAATACGCCATACTTATGATTTATGCCTAATGCTTCAAAATGAAGGGCTTTCAAAATTCTTTTATTCAAGAGCTTTTGAATCTATGTTGCTTAAAGTCGCTAACGACGACGTAGAAAGCTTTAAAAATAATAATGCCTGGTTGGTCTACCATCCAAATGAAGCCTTGATTTTTTCCAATTTGAAAAATGTGTGGAGTCAATTAAAAAATATTTATAGTGGCAATTTTAGAAAGTTGGTTTATACCAATGGCAGGTTTCCTAATGAAAGTGAAGTTGAAGAAGCATTGATGAAAATTAAGGAAAGATTGAGTTCAATACCATGGGATATTAAAATTTAAATTATCCTATTTAATGAAGATAAGTAAGTGGTGCAATATGTAATGCAATAGGAGGCGCAATGGAAAGTTTAACCGAAAGACAGGTAGAAATCTTAGAATTAATAAAGGAAAACAACAAAATAGCTTACCTGGACGTCGCCCAACGATTAGAAATAAACAATTCTGCTGTACAAGCACATTTCAACACTCTAAAGGAAAAAGGCATCATCAAAAAATTGGAAGTACTAGAAGGTATTGGGAAGTTTTAAAAAGATAAAGTCCATCATAAAAATTTGTAAGCCTATAATCTTAATATTAAGATATTTTTGTCAGGTTATAATCTTACTTTTAACGGAAGTTTGTCAGGATAAAACCTTACGTTTTGAACTAAAAGCAGTTCAACAACCAAATAGAACTATTGATAACCTTTGAAAATGACAATCCCGGACTAGCCAAAAAGTAGTAAACAAAAATATAGGTTAACGGAAAAAGGAAAACAGATTAAATGATTTTGAAGGCGATTTTATAAATTTCAACTTGAGTATAAATTTTAGCCAAAAAATGAAAAAGATATTACCGGCTTAAAAAAACAGTATTAATTTTTTGTTTCTCATTTGTACCTTATACCCTGTTAACTCCTGTAAAATAAGGAAAGTTACATATTGTATCGGGAAATAGAAATTAATTAAAACTAAAAAAATAATAAATGTTATCTATAACTCAACTATCACAAATATAAACGCAGGCATTATTATTAAGTATCATATGCAAATTTTAAGCTTTTTCTGTTAATTCATTATATCCTGTTTTTTGTAATATTATTTCGTTATTCAAAATATGGTTTTATCTTTGCTTATCAGTAATTGAAGTTTAAACGATGCGAATAGTTACCTACAAAAGAATAAAGGAGTTTATAGTATTGCACGCAGACAGTGAAAACCCTTTAAACTTTTGGTATCATACGGTAACTGGATAGAGCGGGCAAAGTGAACCACCTACAGCGGATGAAAGTGAGCATAGCAAAGTAAGTGCTCAAAATCGATTCATTTGTGGTTAAATTTAGTCTTTATTTTTCATTTTTTTACGCATAGATTCTCCTTTAATATCTATTCTGTGTG